>DAISJE010000073.1:0-4173 GCA_036821665.1 Bryobacteraceae bacterium
TCAGCGGGCGCTTCCGTTCCAGGTCCCGCGCCGAAGATTTTCCACGGACGAGTGTCATGGATGCCTTCGCTGTTGACGGCCATCCACTTTGTGATCTCCGCGAGCACGTTCCGCTCTTCGAGATCAAGCGAACCGCTGGCCGGCAGCGGAAAATTCAGCAGAAGATTTCCGTTTCGGCTAACGATATCGCACAACATATCGATAACAGTTTTGGGCGTCTTGTAGTCCATGCCGCGCTTATAATGCCAATCGCCGATACAGGTATCTGTTTGCCAGGGCCGCGGCCAAATCTTATCCACTACGCCGCGCTCGACATCAAGAACAGCAACGCCCTTTTCTGTGTCCTGCTGGCGCTTGCTGGTGTATACCGCTTGCGTCTTGCCGCCATTTTTGCGCGCGCTCAGGTTGTAATGATGCGCCACCAGATTCAAGCCGTAGTCTTCGAACGGCAGCGCGCCGTCGGTATATAACAGATCCGGCTCGTACTGATCTACCAGATCTCGAATTCGCATGTACCAGTGATGCTTCCACCAGTCCGGGATGCCGCTCTCGTCCCAATCCAGTTTGGTGTCGACTTCATCGGAATCGACATACAAATCGAAGTATTCGGGATTTGCGCCGTCATACGAGACACCCGCAAGCGGGCCGCTGCTATCGTGACCGTGGCTGGTGGAAAACCACTTGTAAGTAATCCATAAGTGCTCTGTGACACCGAACTTCAGACCGGCATCGCGGGCGGCCTTGCTCCAGAGCCCGACAACATCTTTCTTCGGCCCCATCTTTGCCACGTTCCAACGCTGATACTTCGAATTCCACATGTCGAAGTTATCGTGATGCACTCCCATGCTCACGAAATATCGAGCGCCTGCTTTTTTGTAAAGACCGATCAGCTCAGCGGGCTCGAACTTCTCGGCCTTCCACTGCGGAATCGTATCCTTGTAGCCGAATTTCGAAGGGTGTCCATACGTCTGTACATGGTAGTGGTATTGCGGACTGCCCTCCATATACATGTTGCGTGCGTACCAGTCGCCATCTTCAATAGCGGATTGCGGTCCCCAGTGCGCCCAGATCCCGAATTTGGCATTACGGAACCATTCGGGGATCTCATAGCTACTCAGAGAGCGGCGCGTACCGTGGAACGGACCTTTTTCAATTTCGATGCCGGGAGGCGGTTGCGGCTTGATAGTTTGCGAGCGGGCAATTGAGAGCCCGCCGGCCATTAGGCCCAAAGCGCTTCTTCTGGTGATTCTCATGTCAGCCATTCACACCGGAAGCCAAAAAGCCGCCATCCACTCCGATACACTGCCCGGTTATGAAACCTGCGGCATCGGAAGCCAGGAAAACGGCCGCGCCGATGAGTTCTGGAATCTTACCAAAACGCTTCATCGGAGTGCGCATAAGAAGCTCGCGGCCGCGCTCGGTGCCGTCGAGCAGCGCAGCATTCAGATCGGTCCGGAAGATGCCGGGCGCAATCGCATTGACGGTTACTCCCTGTGTCGCCCATTCAACGGCCAGACTACGTGTCAGCCCCAGCACAGCCGTTTTCGACGTAGTATACGCTGTTACTTCAAAGAAGCTGACATAGGACGCGAGAGACGCGATGTTGATAATACGGCCTCGACCGCTTGCTCTTACCGGTTCGAAAAAGCTTTGGCACGAGCGGAGAGTACCATTCAAATTCACGTCCATGAGGCCGTTCCATTCGTTTTCACTGACCGGGGCAGTGGCCTTTCGGAACGTCTGACCTGCAGCGTTGAGCAGGATATCGACCCGGCTGAACTCACGAATGACCGCGTCGCGCAAACGATCGATGGATTCGCGGCTTGCAGCATCCGTCGGGCGGCGCAACGTCTTGCGGCCCAACTTCTCGATTTCAGATGAGACTTCATCAACTAACTTGCTGCGGCGGCCGGTGGCTACTACGTGGGCGCCGGCTTGCGCTAGCCCAAGCGCGAGCGTTCGCCCGATACCGGAGGTCCCGCCTATTACAACTGCAACACGTCCGGAGAGATCGAACAGACCGGATGACATCGACTCATCTTACAATCGGTCCGCCGCAAGCACCTGATGCGCCGCTCTGATGCCCGATGCGATCGCGCCATGCACCGTGGCGCTGTGCCCGTTCTGCTCCGTTGCTTCGCCTGCAAAGAAAAGCGTATCGTTTACCGGTTGTGCCAACAGCTTACGCATCGGCAGTGCACCAGCTGGTACATAGCTGTAAGCGCCGCGTGCATATGGATCGGCATGCCAATCGTGAAAATAAGCAGCTTCGATGAGGCGACCCAATTGCTGCGCACTTCGCGAAGTTATACGCGCAAGCGATGCCGTTGCGCATGCAATAATTTCAGAGCTAGATTTGCCCAGCAGCGCATCCGCGTGCGGTCCGGCGCTCCAACCGGTGAGAATCGGCGCACGGACAGCCAGAGTTGTCCACCAGGTAGGGAATAACGGCTCATCAGACAACAGGAATCCCGCATCGGCGAATTGCTCGTGCGCCTCCCAGAATGCCTCCCGAAATCGTAGGACGACCCGGAACACTTGTCCAAATGCCAGGCTGCGTGCAGCCTCCAATATTTCGACTGGCTCCGGATCGAAGTGGAGCGGCCCTTCTGTCGTAGGCCCAGATTGCAAAACGCCGAGCGGAACCGTAACGATCGCGCGGCGAGCCTTCACAACTTCGTCACTCCGGATCTGAACCGCCACCGAGCCTGTTTGCCACTCAATACGTTCTACGACGGAGTTCAGCCGCAGTCTAGATGCCGCATTCTTCGTTCCGGCAAAAAGCTGGAGCGGAATCGATTGATAGCCGCTCACTAGCCTGTAAGAATGATCACCGCCGATTGCATCCGCGGCTTTGGAATCCTGCGCTAGTGAGGTGATGCTTACTGTCTCTTTTCGAGCGGCATTAAAACCCTCTACATAGGCGGTGCTGAGCTCTTTGGTGTCATCCGCGTAAGAAGACCTGCCCAGGAAACTTGCGAACGATTCATCCGGACCGTGATCTGCGGCCCTCTGTACGTCCGTCATTACTTGCTCAATTTTCTGCCAGGCATCAGAGTGGGGCCGTGGCTTCCCGTTCCGGATGTACACGGGTTTTTCAGCACAATCGTAAGAGATTAAGCGGCCATCTCGAATGAGATCCCAAATTTCCGGTGGCCGGCCGTGAACGAATTCAGCACCAAGTTCAATCGGAAGAGGTGAAAGCGGTTCGTTAACGGTAAGAATGCGGCCGCCAATTCTATCCCGTGCTTCCAGGCAGAGAACGCGGCAACCGGCGCGATCAAGCTCGCAAAGCGCTGCCAATCCCGCTACTCCGGCTCCAATGATTACGGCATCGAAATCACGCGAGACCATGCCTCATTGTCCGGCATGATGAGTTCGGAGTTAGTGTTGGACTAGAACTATGGCATATCAGGATCTGTTATTTGAAGTTGAAAATGGCGCGGCGGTAATTACCTTAAACAGGCCGGCCCGTCGCAACGCGCTGTCGCTCAATTTGATGCGCGAGTTGATTGTCTGCTTTGATGAGGCGGCAGCGAACAGATCCATTTCGGCGGTGATTCTTGCCGCTGCTGGCAAGGTTTTCTGCTCGGGACACGACTTGGGCGAGATGGTGGGGCGCTCGGCTTATGATTATCGCGAAATTTTCGACGTATGCACGGAGTTGATGACGAAGATTCAATCCATTCCTCAGCCCGTAATAGCGGAAGTGCAAGGAACTGCAACTGCGGCCGGATGTCAACTGGTCGCAAGTTGCGATCTGGCGATCGCAGCGGATGTCGCCACATTCGCAACACCGGGAGTGCGCATTGGGCTCTTTTGCAGTACCCCAATGGTGGCAGTGAGCCGTGCGATTGGACGCAAACGAGCTCTCGAAATGCTCTTGACTGGAGAACCTATCGACGCGCAGACAGCAGCCGAATGGGGACTCGTCAACCGCGTGGTTCCCGCGGGCGACTTGAGAGCGGTAACTCGCAAATTTGCGGCCCGCATTGGCGAAGTAAGTCCTTTAGTGGTCAGTATTGGCAAACAGGCATACTATACACAAATCGATCTCGATCAGCAGAAAGCGTACGCCTACGCGAAAGAGGTTATGACTACTAACGCGCTCGCTGCCGATGCACAGGAGGGAATTTCGGCATTCCTGGGAAAGCGCGCAGCGTGTTGGTCAGG
>DAISJE010000073.1:4273-12648 GCA_036821665.1 Bryobacteraceae bacterium
TAGGCCACTAAGCACCGGTCGGCCGTTTCCAGTTCCGGAAAACGGCTGCCTTCTTGCTCGATCAGATAATACTCGGCTCCACCCTTGCTTTCTGCGGCTGCAAACAGCCTTTTCCACGGCACGACGCCTTCGCCGAATAAAACGTGATAACCCTTGTCGGGCGACCAGTCTTTCAGATGCATGCAGCGGATGCGTTTAGGATGGCTGTTGACCCACGCTACCGGGTCGGCGCCCGCTGCGACACACGTGCCGACGTCAAGCTGGAGCATGATGCTTTTGTCGGTGTTCGAGGCGAGAACCTGCATCGGCACCTGCCCGTCGATGGCATGCCATTCGGCGTCGTGATTGTGATATCCGGCGTGCAAGCCTTGTAGCTCGAGCGTTCTGTTCGCGTGGTTAAGCGTGTCCGCAAGCTGTTTGTACTCGTCAATCTTTGTTAGTTCACGACCCGGACTGGACAGAACCACGTAGTGCGTGCCAAGAATTTTATTCAGCTCGATTGCATGCCCAATGCCGTCCGAGGTGAACGATTTCATATCGTTATGAGTCGAGTAGCAGCGCACGCCTAGCTCGTCAAGCTGTTTCCGAATCTGCTTGGCGTAATCGGCGTTCCACTCGAAATAGGGCGCGTAAAACTCGACACATTCATAACCCATTTTCCCGACAGCTTTTAGCGTGCCCATTGGGTTTTTCTTCAGCTCATCGCGGACGGAGTAAAGTTCGAGCCCGATCGGAATCTTTTTCCCTTTTCCTTTGCCAAAAGCCGCAAAAGGGGTGGCTGCCGCCGCTGTGGCAGCTAGAAACGTGCGGCGGGAAAATTTGCGGCTCATTTGGAGAGAACAATATCACAGAGATTCCGGATACGGAGCTCATAATCGAAGTGGCCGCTATTTGCATACACTGATGAGAGCGAGAGCGTTATTGCGGGATACTACTTTGGCGGGCACTGCCGCCGTCACGGCATCGGCAAGCGAAGCGCAGCTTCGGCTGGTGATGAATACCCTGCCGGGCCTGATTGCTTATGTCGACCGCGATCTCCGTTACCGTTTTGCGAATGCGCGCCACGCCGAATGGTTCGGTTTATCCGGCGATGAACTTACCGGGCGCACGGTGCAGGAGGTCCTCGGAGAGGAGCTGTTCCACCTTATAAAGCCGCACCTGGAACGCGCTCTGGCCGGCGAAAGAGTTGTGTACGAGCATACGTATGCCTACCGCACGGATTTCGTTCGAGATGTGCAGGTAACCTACCTTCCAGATTGCGAAAGCAACGGCGACGTCAAAGGATTTGTTGTCGTGCTTGAAGACATTACTGCCCGAAACAAAGCGGAGAACAAGCAGCGGGAAATTGAACGGCAGTTGACGTTGCTGGTTGAGGCATCCGGAAAACTGCTGGCGTCTCCCGATTCAACGGACGTTCTGCGCAGTATTTTGGACCTGGCGAAGCGCTTCATCGCGGCAGACGCGTACTCGGTTTGGCAGAAAGCAAACGGCGGCATTCAATGGCAGATTAAGGCCATGAGCGGCCTGTCTGAGAGTTACTCCAGCATTTTCAGCGATACGGAAGGATTAGCGGAGAAGCTGCTACGTGAACCGTACCCTGTGGAGGACGTGGAGCAAACGCGGTTCGCGCATTTTCGCGGGGATGCATACAGAAGCGAAGGCATCCGGTCTCTCATCAGCGTACCTTTGCAAATTCATGGAGCGCTGGCGGGAACACTGGTCTTTTACTATCGGACAAAACACCGCTTTACAGACCTCGAGACGAGAGTAGCGTCCGGCTTGGGGAATCTTGCGGCTGCGGCCCTGGGCACTGCCGAATTGTATGACCGCGAAACCGAATTGCGGAGAAGTGCCGAGGCTGAAGAGCGGAAAGCACAGTTCCTGGCACGCGCCGGGCAGGTGCTGTCTTCATCGCTCAACTATGAAGAAACGCTTGCGACTGTTGTGGATTTGGCGGTTCCGGTTTTCGCCGATTGGGCCAGTATCGATATTTTCAAAGAAGATAATCAACTGTATCGCGTAGCGCTGAAGCATATTGATCCGGCTAAGACGGCGATGGGCCATGAGTTCCGCCGCAAGTATCCGCCCGACGACAGAGATGCCGGCATGCTCGTCATGCGGACCGGAAAATCTGTGCTTGTGCCTGAAATTACCGACGAACTTTTGGCGCAAGGAGCTAGATGTGAAGACCATCTGCGAATGATCCGCGAGCTGGGATTGAAGTCGGTCATCCTGGTCCCCCTTCGGGCCGGCGAGTGCACCTTCGGATTGCTCACATTTGTCACGGCGGAATCGAATCGGAAATATTCGGAAGCCGATCTCGCATTTGCCGAGGATCTGGGCCGCCGCGCTGCAACCGCCGTGCATAATGCGCGGTTGTTTAGCGAATCGAGAGAAACCCAAGAAACGTTGCAGCGCTTGAACGCCCAGCTTCAAGGTGCAAACGAAGACCTGAACCAGTTCGCCTATTCTGCGTCGCACGATCTACAGGAGCCTTTGCGCATTCTGGCAATTTATAGTCAGCTTTTGCACCGCAGATATGCCGGACAACTTGACGAGAGGGCGCAGGAATATCTGGGCTTTATGGTGGATGGAGCGAAGCGGATGGAGATGCTCCTGCGTGATCTGCTGGCGTTCATACAGGCCGTCAATATCGCTCCTGGTGAACTGCCCGTCGTGAAAGTTGAAACGGCCCTCGAAAAGGCGCTCGCGAATCTCAAGAGCGGAATACTCGAAAGTCAAGCCGACATCCGGTACTCCGGCTTGCCAATTGTGCGCATTCAGGAAGTTCATCTGGTGCAACTGTTTCAAAACGTCATCGGGAATGCCATCAAGTATCGCGACAATGAACAACTGGTTATCGAGATTGGCGCGCGGCGCGATGGGACGGCTTGCGAGATCTATGTAAAGGACAACGGAATTGGGATTGCTCCCGAGTATCAGGCGCAAATCTTCGGCCTGTTTAAACGATTGCACAACTGGGATCGTTATCCAGGAACTGGAATCGGTCTGGCTATCTGTCAAAAAATCGTGGAACGGTACGGAGGACGTATTTGGGTGGAATCGACGGGCCGCTCAGCATCGACGTTTCGCTTCACGCTTCCTTCGTAACCAACCTGGATTTCAGAATAGGCGTATCTTAAATGGCCCGGATGTCCATTACGGTGATATCGTCTGCCTGTTCCGCCATTCCAACCGCAACCGACGCAAGTGCGTTTGCCAAACCGTTGCCGTGCAAACGGCTAATCCGTTGAATGCGATCGACGGGCCAACTTGGGTCATCGGTGGCTATATTTGCCTCTGAGAATCCATCGCTGAACAGGATCAGGCGGTCTCCGGCGCAAAACTCGATAGATTCCTCGTAGAAAGTGGAGCCTTGAAACGCTCCGAGAACTGTTGCGGTCGGCTCGAGCAACTCGGTACTCCCATTGGCTCTCAGGACGACCGGCGCCGGATGCCCACAGTTTACATATCGAATAGTCTGCCCTTCGGAGTCATAGAGCCCATAAAAAACGGTTGCGAAGAACTCCGGGCGCGTGGATTCGAAGAAAAGCTGGTTGACGCGCTGCATCAGCTTCGAGGGAGACTTTCCGAGTTCCGTATGCGATCGGATCGTGGCTTGCAAATTGGCGACGAGGAGGGCAGCCCCGATCCCTTTCCCCGACACATCGGCAAGTACAAAGCCGGCTTGCGATGAGTCCACTTCAAAAAAATCGTACAGGTCTCCTCCGATTTCGCTCATCGGAAGCGATGCGCATTCACATTCCAAACCATAGGCGCGGAACTCGGGTTGCGGCAGAAGCTTCCTCTGAACCTTCCGCGCAATGGCCAGTTCGGCATCGAAGTGGCGAAAGTCGTCCCGCTCCGCCCGCAGATGCTTATCGACGATTTCAAGAAAATGCACATTGTCCCAAGGCTTTGGGATAAAATCACAGGCTCCCCGTTGCATCGCCCGAACTGCAAGTTCAATCGTGCTCCAGCCGGTCATTGCGATAATCGGCACGTCCCGGCGATGGGCACGGAGTCGGTCGAGCAACCACAGGCCCTCCTCGCCGGACGTTGTATCCCATGTGTAATTCATGTCGACGATGATCAAATCCGGATCGCCCGATGCCGTAGCCGATAACGCT
Organism: Bryobacteraceae bacterium; assembly: GCA_036821665.1. Classification (GTDB taxonomy): domain Bacteria; phylum Acidobacteriota; class Terriglobia; order Bryobacterales; family Bryobacteraceae; genus Bog-105. The sequence goes on from DAISJE010000073.1 coordinate 8,404, forward strand.
TCTCCGGGTGATTCCGCTGTTTGGGTTAAATAACCGGCGCCCTTCAGAAGGAGGCGCAGCGCTTCGCGGACATCGGCCTGATCGTCCACTACTAACACCTTCTTCGTGTCAACTCGCGTTTTGCAGGGTAGTTCAACGGACATCATAAAAACTCGGATATAGAATCAGCCGTGCAAACGGGGGGCCATTGCCGCGAACCGATTTGATCTAATACTTTCATCCGCTTGCAATGCAAAACCGGCGCCGCCAGTGTTCATTTATGGACAGCGGGGTTCCCAATCGTCACAACAAGCGGTATATTGGCATCCACACCTTCGTATGATACTCGCGAGATATAACTTGTCTGCCCCCAATAGCGAGTCGCTTAAGATTCCTTTGCCGGGCATTCTGATGTTATCCGCGCTGGGCGTTTCTGTCCTTTGCGCGGCCGCGGTATTTCTGTTTCTCCTGGCAGGAGAGCGACACGCGCCGGACCTGGCAAACGGCAGCGCGGTATCAAGCGCCACCACCGCTACACGACCGCCGGTTGAAACGGATATTCAACAGCGCGCTAGCGCATTGGCCGCCAGGGATTCGAAAGCACCCACAGTCGAATTTGAAAAAACCGCGTTCTCACTTGTTAAATCACGGTCTTATCGGACAACGGGTCCGGTTCGGATTCGATTACTAAAAACAAAGAGGAACGAGACTTGCGATATCGCCGTATTGGTCAGGAGTAAGCGAACCAAGCGGTTGGGTGCAACCGTCGGTACCGCCATCGATATTCCTATGCCTGGTTCTCTCCCGCATGCGACAGTAGTTGTGACAGAAATCGAGAACAATCGAGTCTCGGGCTATCTGATGGCGCCAAAATCCGCATCGAACAGCTCGGCCGCGAATGATAACGCGGCAGGCCGGACGAGCCGGCATGGGAGTTGAATCGGCTCGCCTTTATTGCTGCCCGTCGTCGCCTTGCGGGCGAATCTCTTCGATCTCGTAACCGTTCGGCTTCGAAAACAGCGCGGGATTGAAAGGCTCCTCTTCGTATTCGATGTATTCGTACCGGTATGTCCCGTCTGCCGTCTGCCAACTGAAAAAGATCGGCCGTTCCGTACCGGCTCGTACCACCAGTGTCGCGGGCCCTTCTGGAGTCCGTAGCACATAGCTATCCGTTTGTTTCCCATTCACGATCGGGCCTGGCTGCTTTACTGCGCCGGCATTTTGAAAGAAGTCAAACTCATCGCCGAATTCCAGCTTGTCTAGAACCCCCAATTTGTGCTTCGGATCGAACGGAAGTACTACGGGCAGATGAATGTCGCTCGTAGCACCTCGATCTATGGCATGTGTGCCTTTCTTTTCGATGACGTTCAAGCTGTAGGCGTCCGGCTCGGCGATAATAATAAGTTTTTCAGTTCGCTGCCGCGCGTCCGGCGGGTCTTCCATCCGCGCATAGCGATCCCCGGCCCGGTAAATGGTTCGAGGCAGTGCGGCAAAAGAGCCTGGCTTAATGCCCGGCCCCTCTACGCGGACAACGATCTTTGTCATCGTTTCGGGCCGTCCGGCAGGTTGCGCGTACGCCTGAATCGGGAGCCACAGGATCATGCCGGCGCTAAGGCCTAATACGTTTCGCATATCTCCTGCTGATAGGACCTGCGCTTGGCGGAATCGTTTCAGCAACGGAATGATTCTGCGCTAGCATTGTGTTTTCACCAAGTGAATACGGTTCTGGAGCTTCGTGCTCTTACCAAGTGTTACTCTACACATCCCGCCGTTAAAGGCATTTCGCTCTCAATTGCTCAGGGCGAATTCTTTGCCCTCGTTGGTCCGTCCGGCTGCGGCAAAACGACCACGCTACGGCTGATTGGAGGATTCGAGGAGCCCACGTCCGGCGATATTTTGTTATGCGGCCGTTCGGTCGCCGGTACCCGTCCCTATCAGCGTGACGTTAGCACCGTTTTTCAAAATTACGCTCTGTTCCCTCACCTGACGGTAGCGGCGAACGTAGCGTTCGGCTTGGAGCGCCGGAATCACCTGAACCGGCGGGAGATTCAAGCTAAAGTCGAGCAAGCTCTTGCGTTGGTACAACTTTCGGGGAAGGGAACCAGAAAGCCGCATCAGATCTCCGGAGGTGAACGGCAGCGCGTGGCTCTCGCCCGCTCCCTCGTATTGGAGCCCAAAGTCCTGCTTCTCGATGAACCGCTCTCCGCGCTAGATCCGAATCTACGCAAACAGATGCGAACTGAATTAAAGAATTTGCAGCGGCGCGTTGGGATTGCGTTCCTTTTTATTACACACGACCGGGAAGAGGCTCTCTCGCTATCCGATCGCATGGCCGTAATGAATGCAGGCGTGTTGGAGCAGGTTGGCGTTCCGCAAGAGCTGTATCGAAATCCGCAATCGCGCTTCGTAGCGGAGTTTCTAGGCGGCGTTAATTGGATAAACGGAGCTGGTGTACGGCCCGAGACGGTACGCATTTCCAAGAAGCGACCCGCTGACTGCGTGCAATCAATTACAGGTGTCGTGCAAGGAGCGACATTTCTAGGGAATTGCCTTCATGTAGATACTCGCCTGGCGAACGGCGCGTCATGCACAGCCGAAATCGGCCAACACGATTGTGACTTCGCGCCAGGCGATTCCGTTCACATCTGGTGGAATCCGGCGGACGAACTGCGGATCGGCAACAGCGCTTGACGATGAAAAGACTGCGGACGGCTTTTATTGCCCCAAGCGCGGCAACGATGATTCTTCTCTTCTTCATCCCACTGCTGATCGTTTTCGCCTACAGCCTGCTGACGCGCGGACCGTATGGCGGCGTCATGCGGCCGTGGACGGCAGAGAGCTACGGACGTGTATTCGATCCGCTCTATCTTGAAATTCTCTGGCGCTCCACGTGGATTGCGTTCTTAGCCACTGGGCTCTGTCTAGTTTTGGGATTTCCGCTCGCCTTATATATCGCCCGTTCAAGTAAGCACAAAATTCTGTTTCTTAACCTTGTGATGCTGCCTTTTTGGACCAGCTTTCTCATCCGGACCTACGCCTGGATGTTTTTGCTGCGCGATACCGGCCTGATTAATTCCGCGCTCGAGGCCATGCACCTGATCCGCCAGCCATTGCCGTTGTTATTCAACACCGGAGCCGTCATTCTGGGGCTGCTCTATGGTTACCTTCCGTTCATGGTTCTACCCCTATATGCCACGCTTGAGAAATTGGACCCTGCGCTCCTGGATGCGGCGCAGGATTTGGGCGCGTCGCCATGGGCGGCACTCTGGCGCGTCGTCCTACCGCTCACGAGACCGGGAATGGTTGCGGGCTGCCTGCTGGTGTTTATCCCATGCCTCGGCGCATACTTGACGCCGGATCTGATGGGTGGCGGAAAAGCGGTGATGGTGGGCAATCTAGTCCAGAACCAATTCACCAGCGGACGCGATTGGCCCTTTGGCGCGGCCGTTTCTTTACTGTTGATGGGACTGGTCGTGCTTGTGATGTGGTTGTTAGGCCGGCGCGGAGAGGAACTGGTTTGAAGCGATTTCTTGCAGTATATGCAAGCGCCTCATATCTCTTTCTTTACCTGCCGCTCGCAGTATTAGGGATTTTCAGCTTCAATAATTCGAAATTGGCAGTCTGGAACGGGTTCACGTTCACGTGGTACAAACACTTAGCGCATAACCAAGCACTTCTGGATGCGACGATAAACAGCCTGATCATCGGAGTGGTGGCAACGCTGGTGTCAACTGCAATTGGAACGCTCGCCGGATACGCGCTTTGGAAGAAGCGATCTGCGCTTCTAGCAAACTCGCTTTATCTGTCATTGTTAACGCCCGAAATAGTCGCAGGCATTTCCTTATTGGCATTTTTCGAGTGGATTTTTCGCTATCTTCACATCCAGCTTGGCATGCACACTGTCATTCTGGCGCATGTTTCCTTTTGCCTGGCGTATGTGGTCATCGTGATTCTCGCAAGACTTCGCACGTTTGATCAAACATTGGAGGAAGCAGCGCTCGATCTTGGCGCAAACGAATGGCAAGTCTTTCTGCGCATTGCCTTGCCGCAGTTGCTTCCGGGAATCGTCGCCGCGGCATTGCTATGCTTTACCGTTTCCTTCGACGATTACGTAATCACCAGCCTGGTAGCGGGCGTAAACTCTGAAACGCTGCCGATGCGGATCTACTCGGAGGTGCGGCTCGGGGTGAAGCCCGAGATCAACGCGATCTGCACCATCATGATCGTGGTGGTGGCGTTGGGCGTCACCGGCGCCGCGCTGTTCGC
>DAISJE010000074.1:0-12578 GCA_036821665.1 Bryobacteraceae bacterium
GACGTCGCCGCAAAACCAAGGGACTTGGCAGTGGCCGGACCTGGTAGCGGCGCTCGGCGAAACATTGGATCTCGTCAAGAAACGGGCTGTTGAGCCAGCTCAAATGGACCCGAGCGTGTATTCTCGCTTCCTGCCGGCAACAGTGATGGCCAATACCACGCGTGCTATCACGATTGCCACTCCGATCACGGCAGCGGCCGGATCGATCGACATCCTCGAAAGAACCCGCCATGCCTAGCTCCCTTCCCGTTCTCGATATATCTGTAGCCTTGCGCGAACGGCAGATTCCTACGATCACGACGTGGAATCGCCTGGAGGCTCGCCCGCGCTCGCAAAGCTTCGTACGAGCTTTACAAGCAGAAGTGCGCGACGCTTTGTGGATGCTAACAAAGCAATGGCAGATGGGCGAGTTTCAGGGTAGCGACGCCGGTTCGCCGGTCTTCGCGAAGGTTCTGATGCAGACGACGCGCTTGACGAAATATCAGGCGGCCGGCGGCAATACCGAGTTATTCGACTACTCTGTTCCACTTGAAACAAAAGTGGAGCGCCGCCCAATTCCTCTGCGGCGAAACGGACGCGTGATCTCACTCGATCTGCGCCTGGTAATGGCGAGGCAGTGGTTCTCGCTCATTGCGGACGTGGCGGATTACCGCGCGGCTTATATCGCCGCTTATCCGATTCCCAAGCCGAATCCGGCGAATGCGGCGGACGTCGATCTATGCGGCAGCCCGGAGGTCTGGGAGACGTTTCAAGCTCTTGCCGGCCGGGCCATGGACGGCGGAGCGCTCTACGAATACCTGATAGCGGACCCATTGCATCACGCCTATGACAACGTAACGGGTATTGCGGCAGGCGATCAAGCGGCAATCGACGTGCGCGCGGTAAAGTTCCTCGCTTGGGCCGCGCGTTTTCTGACCCAGCCAGCAGCGGCAGCAGACGATTCGTGGATACCGGAGCGGCTTGAGTATCAGTTCTCTGCGTCTGCACCGATGCCCGGCGGCAACGAGAAAGTTTACGTGGCGGATGGATTCGCCGCAGGCAGACTCGATTGGTACAGCTTAGACGTCGACGGCGGAACAGCGGCGTTGCCGCCGGTCGCGGGATCGACGAATACCGGGCTCCCCGCCGATGCGCCATTCACGACTATTCCCGTACCGGTCTCCTTTAGCGGAATGCCGAATACGAGGTGGTGGACATTTGAAGACCACGCCACTAACTTTGGCGATATTGATGCCAGCACGACGGATCTCGCCAAACTGCTGTTCATGGAGTTTGCGCTGGTGTATTCAAATGACTGGTTCGTAATTCCATGCACGCTTCCTTCGGGATCGCTAGCCAGAATTCAGGGGCTTGCCCTTACCAACGTGTTCGGGGAGCGCTTCTGGATCAATCCAGCCGATCAGACATCGGGCGAGGACACGTCACGCTGGAGCATGTTTACAATCAATGTCCGCAGCGCACCCGCCGGAAGTCCGGACGTCGATCTTACGCTTCTACTGCTGCCGACCGTTGCGAAAGAGCTATCCGGGACGGCACTGGAAGAAGTCATGCTCGTACGCGATGAGGTCGCGAACATGGTCTGGGGTGTCGAGAAGACTGTTGAACAACCGACGGGATTCAGCCGCGCCGGAAAAGAAATCGCAGCGCAGACGATCAGCTATCTCCAGGGCTTAATCGGCGCAGGCACACCACCGCCGCCGCTGAAAGCCGATGCGCGCTATCAGGTTTTGAATTCCGTACCGGAAAACTGGATTCCGTTTGTTCCCGTGCACATACCGAATAACAATCGTTCGATTCAGCTACAGCGCGCAGCCATGCTGCGCATCCTGCAAGGCGATCCATCCAAACCGCCGGTCCAACCCCTGACCGCACTTCTCCGGCAAGGGCTGGATGCCGTTCCTGCCAAGCCGTATTTCGTACACGAAGAAGAAGTACCGCGAGCCGGAACGCGGCTTACGCAATATTACGCGAACACGCGCTGGACCGGAGGCGGCGTGTTCACCTGGCTTCGCGCACAGAAGCAGGTCGGCCGCGGCGAGGCATCAAGCGGACTTGGCTTCGATCGCCTGGTGGATGCAAATTCACGCGAAATGTAAACGTAGCCATCGAAATCCCCAATCAGAAACGTTCCCGGCCAAAGAAGTGTCCTGCCATCGGGGGAACGCGCGATGGAGAATATCGTTCAATTCGTGGGGCCGCACCAGGCGGTACAACTATTTGGAATTCAACTAGTCGGGTTAACGGCGGAAAACGGGATGAAGCTGCTCTTTTCAGTCATCTTCGTCGCCGGCGTGTACATATTGCAGCGCCTTTTGCGCCTCGGTCTCAGCTCTTTTGTCCGTAATCGCGGCTCCGTCCGCGTCGTGTTCTGGACGACCCAGGGCATTCAGTTGCTTACGGCAGTCGTGATGACGATCGGCCTGATTTCGATATGGTTTAACGATCCGAAAACACTGGCGACAGCGCTGGGCCTGGTTTTGGCCGGCCTGGCGTTCGCTATGCAACGCGCCGTATTGGCATTCGTAGCCTACGTAATTTTACTCCGTGGGCGCACATTCAATGTCGGCGATCGCATCGTGATGGGAGGCGTTCGGGGCGATGTCGTCTCGCTTGGTTTCATGCAAACGACCATTATGGAGATGGGCGAACCCCCCGGTGAACAGAGCGATGCTCCGTCATTGTGGGTACAAGGCCGTCAATATACCGGACGCGTGGTTACGATCACCAATGACAAGCTGTTCGATTCGCCGGTTTATAACTACTCGCGCGAGTTTCCCTACATCTGGGATGAGCTGCGGATTCCAGTGCCGTACCGAAACAAGCGGCAGGAGGCAGAACGTATTTTGCTGGAAGTTGCACACAAGCACACAGTTAAAATTGTCGAACTCAGCCGTGATGTTCTGGATGAACTCTGCCGCCGTTACTTTCTACGGCAAACGGAGCTGGAGCCGCACGTCTTTTGCCGGCTGACCGACAATTGGCTAGAAATGAGCCTGCGGTTTATTGCCGGCGATTCAGGCATTCGCGCGCTAAAGGACAAGATGAGCCGCGACATTCTGGATGCGTTCGAGAAAGCCGGAATCGAGATTGCCTCCGGAACCTACGAAGTGGTGGGGATGCCGCCAATAGAGGTACGGCTTGCGGAGCCGCACGCTTCCATGTAGCTTGGAGCGGCACTACCTCTCGGAACATTCTGTGAATATTACCCTCCCCAACGCGGGCAATTGAGTTCATTCCGTTCGCCTGTTACGATCGACCTGCGTTTGCCATTTCACGACGGCACGTAAACCAAAAAGCTCATGTCCTTCAAATCCGGGTTGTTGTGTATAGCTGCGATCGTAACTACCTTTTTAGGAGGCAGTCGAGCCGACGCCGCCGCGGGATATACATTTACAACCATTGATTTCCCGGGCGCGTACTTTACCTTCCCTAAGGCGATTAACAATTCAGGCGAGGTCGCGGGCTATTATGTCTCGTCTTTTGTGTTCGGTTTCAGTTCACCGTACGATCTGACCCAGCGTCCCTGGCACGGTTTTGTATTTAGCAACGGCCAGTACATACCGATCGACGTGCCCGGCGCTAACTGGACCGAGGCTCTTGCCATCAATGATTCCGGTAAAGTATTTGGCATTTATTACGTCATACCGAACGCCACGGAGGGACTTTTCGAATATGACCTCACAACCGGCAATCTCACAACAACACCACCGATTGCACTGAATGAAAATGCGCCCATAAACCAGGTATTCAGCGACATTACCGGGATGAATGCGAACGGGGTGGCGGCTGGTTGGACGTCGACTTCCATTTTTACTTACTCCAGCGGCGCCGAAACGAAAGTTATAGCTGCAGACAGCAGTACCTTCGCGAGCACGATTCCGTTCGTAGGCATCAATTCTTTTGGGACAATTGTCACGCCGACAAATGTCGTGTTCGGAGGTGGAGCATACGCACCGGTACCTTTCAACTTCAGTGTCTCAGGCATCGGACCGTCGTCGGAACTGGTGGGCACCTACACCGATGCTTCCAACACTATTCATGGCGCGGTATTTCAAAGCGGAACCATGATCTTCATCGACGATCCAGATGCTGTTTTCCAGCCTGCTAACCGATCACCCTGGGCCACCGATCCGTACAACAGAGAAAACACGTATCCCACGGCAGAAAACGCGGCAGGACAGATCGCGGGATTTTATTTCGGTATCTCTGGGAATCATGGATTCATTGCAGTGCCTCCGGCTCCGGCAGCCAGCGAGAAGACGAGAGTATATATCGATCTTCCGAACAGCAGCGTACAGGCCAATGGAACCTATACGATTGCCGGTTGGGCGACCAACGACACGCGGTCGATCAATGCGGTGAGTATCAGACTGGATGGCAATTTCATAGGCACCGCATCGTACGGTTCCGCGCGCCCGGATGTGTGTGCGGCTTTCGCAAATCAGCAGGACTGCCCGAATGTAGGGTGGACTTACGCGCTGAACACGACCGCTTTTAAGGACGGCCAGCATGTTCTAGAGGCAGTGGCGGCCGCCGCTGACGGCTCGCATGCAATTGCTACAACCTCGTTCACAATAGCCAACGCGAACGGAACCGCGGCGAACCCCATTCAGATGATCATTGATACTCCGTTGGCCGGCAGCAGCAATTCCGGCAAAATCACGGTCGCGGGGTGGGCATTCGACCCCAGCGCTTTCCTGAATATTTCGATCGCCGTCGACACCGATTCAACAATCGTAAATGCGTATTACCCAGGAGCCTTCTCCGCAACCACCGGACTGCCCCGTCCGGATGTGTGCGCGGTATTTAATAACGCGGCAAACTGCGCGAACTCCGGATGGTTTTATACGCTCGACACAACGCAATACCCAAATGGAATGCATACTCTCTCGGTAATCGCGTCCGAGAACATGAATGGCGGAGCTAACAAAATACTGAAGCTGAGATTCAAAATTTCCAACGACGGACCGCTGCACTTATATGTGGATCAGCCCGCCTCCAATCTTGGCACGGTTTCGGGCAGTCTCCAGTTTGCAGGCTGGGCAGTTGACGACAACGCATTCATCAACTACGTTTCGTACAGTGTCGATGGCCAGCAATACTATTCTCCGTATCCATTTAACTACGGCAACTGGCGAGGAGACGTTTGCGCCGTTTATCCAAAAGCGATAAATTGCCCAAATGTCGGCTGGTCAGGCCTGTTCGACACGAATCAATTGTCGAACGGTACTCATACACTGACGTTCTCGGCGAGCAGCGCCGGATATACACCAGCAGGCCAGCCATCTGTTTGGACTTACGATTCCGCGATAAGCAACCCGATTACGTTCACAGTGAACAACCCCAGCGCTATACGATCCACTCACGTTTATATCGATTCTCCGACACCGAGTCAGGTAATTTGGAACACGCCGACGTTTTCGGGTTGGGCCTTGGACGATGTATCCAATATTCGCCGCATCGATATGCTCATCGATGGCAAGATTGCCGGCTCAGTTGTGGCGGGCTACTCGCGGCCGGACGTGTGCGCTGCGTATCCGAACCGCAGCGGATGCCCGTACGCCGGTTGGCAGTTCACGCCGAACACGCGCTTTTTGACGAATGGGGTGCATACACTCACGGCCATCGCCACCTCAGATATCAATTCGGAAGCGACGGCATCGACTACGTTCAACGTGCAGAACGCAGACGGAACGAGCGCAACCCGCATTTACATCGATGCGCCCGCCTCCTCCAGTTCCTCCATTTCCGGCAAGACTGACTTTTCCGGATGGGCATTGAACCAAAACACGATCTTAGACAGATTAGCGCTTGCTATAGACAACATCACAGTAGCAACTCTGAGCCAGAGCCAGTTCACTCCCCGCTTCGACGTCTGCGCCGTGTATCCGGACGCTACGGCGTGCCCGAACGTGGGCTGGACGGTTCCATTCGACACGACTTCGCTTGCCAATGGCGTCCACACGCTCGCGATCACGGCTCAGTCGCAATACCAATTCGTGCAGCCGACGACCATTTTCAAGATGTTCACGGTTTCAAACTCGAACAACAACAGCCCGATTAAGAGCTACATAGACGCTCCCGCAGCGAATGCCACGATATCTGGAGTTACCTCTTTTAGCGGGTGGGCCGTTCACGAGACGAACCCTATGGCGAGCGTCGTGATCTATGTCGATGGAGTTCCCTACGGCCCGGCACATTATGGCGTGAGCCGGGGCGATGTTTGCGCCGCATTTCCGAACGAATACGGCTGTCCGGCGGGTAACGTTGGCTGGTCATTCGCTATCGATACGACGCTTCTTCGCAACGGCGGGCACACCATGCAGGTGGAATCCAGCTCCGCGGACGGCGCTCACCAGACCATTTTGCAGAAATTTTCCGTGTCGAACTAGGAATTTAGGAGGGCTTTGCCGGGGTACAATGTCGCGCTAAGGACGTTGTGCGGCACATGCAAGAGCCTTCCGCCTCAAAACAAGCGACCAAACTCGAAGAGCGGCACCGTACGCTGCTGCAAATCAACAACGCCATTGTGACGAGTCTGCGGCGTGACGAACTGCTGCACGCCATCTGCGAGGCGCTACGGCCGGTTCTGCTGTTTGACCGTGCCGCTATCAATATCTATGAGCCGGAAGCCGACCTGCTGCGCCTGCTTGCGCTGGAGACCGGGCACGAATCGCAATTTGTGGTGGGCTCTACGTTGGACCGTAAGGACAGCGCTTCCGGCTGGGTGTTGGACAATCAACTTCCAATTCTGCGCCGTGATCTTGAAAGGGACGCGGGGTACGAGGCAGAACGTTTGGCGATGGCCGAGGGCATCCGGTCGTTATGTATTGTCCCGCTTACTTTTCGTGAGAACCGTCTCGGTACATTCATCGTCCTTAGCCGAAATCGCGGGCAATACACCGATGCCGATGCGGAATTTCTGCACGATGTCGCCAAACAGATCGCCTTGGCTATCGAAAACATGAAGGCCTATGAGGAAATAGCCTCACTCAATGAACGAGTCGGGCTAATACTCAATTCAGCGGCCGAAGGCATTTTTGGCTGCGATGCCGTTGGTACCTGTACTTTTTGCAACAAGGCCGCGGCCGAACTGCTCGGATACAACGATCCCGGGGAGTTGCTCGAAAAAAATATGCATGCGACCGAGCATCATTCCCGAGAGGATGGCAGCCCTTACCCGCTCGAGGAGTGCCCAATGTATCGAGGATTTTTAGAGAACCGAGGCGCTCATCGAGACGACGAGGTGTTCTGGCGAAAGGATGGCAGCAGCTTCCCTGTCGAGTATTGGTCTCACCCGATGGTTCGAGACGGCAAGACGGTCGGGGCGGTTGTGACGTTTGTCGACATCACCGAACGGCGGCGCTCTTACGAAGAAATCCAGGCGCTAAAGGCGAAGCTTGAGGCTGAAAACATCTATTTGCAGGAGGAGATTCGAACCGAACATAATTTCGAAGAGATTGTGGGCGGCAGCGCGGCGCTGATGGAAGTGTTGGAGCGGGTGGAATTGGTGGCGCCCACCGATGCGACGGTGCTGCTCAGCGGCGAGACCGGCACCGGCAAAGAACTAATTGCGCGCGCTATTCATGCGCGCAGCTACCGCAAAGCGCGGGCAATGGTAACGGTCAACTGCGGCGCCATACCCTCAAGCCTGGTAGAAAGCGAATTGTTTGGTCACGTGAAAGGCGCTTTCACCGGGGCTCTGGAACGCGCAACGGGGCGTTTTGAGCTGGCGGACGGAAGTACTCTCTTTCTGGATGAAGTGGGAGAGTTGCCGCTGGACACACAAGTAAAGCTTTTGCGCGCCCTACAGGAACGCGAATTTCAGCCGGTCGGCAGCAGCAAAAGCGTCCGCGTGGATGTCCGGATCATTGCAGCCAGCAACCGCGACCTTGAACAGGCGGTCAGAACGGGCGCATTCCGAGCGGACCTTTTTTACCGATTGAATGTGCTGCCGATACGAATCCCGCCCCTGCGTGAGCGACGGTCCGATATTCCACAACTGGTTATGTTTTTTCTCGGCCGCTTCTGCAGAAAGCTAGGCAAGAAAATCACAACGGTCTCCGACGAAACAATGGAGCATCTGATCCGGTACGACTGGCCCGGCAACATCCGTGAACTACAGAACATCATTGAGCGTGGCGTGGTACTCTCGCGAGGCCCGGCGTTCGCTCTCGGCGGCGACGTTTTTCGCGTGCCCGCCGGACCCGGACTTCCTGCGGTCGGCGACGGCACTTCCGAATCTGCTTCAGCAACTCTCGATATGCCATCCGGACAAGAGCCGGGAACTCCACTGCGGCTCGCGGATGCCGAGAGGCAGCATATTCTTGCGGTACTCAAACGGACCGGCGGAGTGATCGATGGCCCGAAAGGCGCGGCTAAAATTCTCGGCCTGCACCCGAACACGCTGCGTGGTCGAGTTAAACGCCTGGGCATCGATCGAACCCGCTACTGAATATCGTGGCCACCTGAAGACTCGTCACCAAGTTTCAGCGTGTGCCACCAAATATGGTGGGGTGAAGACCGCCACCGGCTGATGGCAGCCGCGGCCAGGAAAACGGGGGGACAGAAGGCGAGACATGCGTCGACCTACGTAAATACCGGCGTTTTGTCGAGGCCGCGCTCGTGCGAAATGGCTTCGGAATCGCAAAACAATTCAGCGGTTTCCTGCTTGGTACGTTGCGTGCTCTTCTGCCAGCGTTTTAGTGATGCGGTTTACCGGGTGAGGACCAGATCACTAACGGAACCAACCAGCATAGAGCAAGTGCATGCTGAAGATATCTGAGTCCTCAAAACCGGGAGAGGCTACGCTACAGCTTGCGGGGCGTGTGGCCGGCCAGTGGGTACAGGAACTGAAAGCAGCTTACGAAGTTGCGCGCACGGGATATGGGTGTGTGGTTCTCGACTTCGCGGATGTCACATTTGTGGATCGTGCAGGAGCCGTGCTGATTCGCGGTCTTCTGCGGGAAGGAATTCTCCTGATAAACTGCTCGCCGTTTGTCATCGAACAACTGAAAGAGAGCGGGAATTCGTGAAGAGCGTTGAATGGCATGGAAAAGATTCTGATATTGAGCGAAGACAAGACGACCAGCAGTTTTCTCGGCGTGATCCTGCAACGAGAACATTTTCTCCCGATTCTAGCCGATAGCCCGCAAGCGGCAATTCATGAAGTTGGCACTCTGGAACCGGATCTTTTGATGATCGACGGCTCTATCGCAGGCTACCAACCGGTGGAACTGTGCCTGGAATTGGCGGCGTGCCACGCCAATAAACACATCATCATTTTGGGCGATGGCAGTAGCGAACTGGACAAGGTACTGGCTCTCGAAGCGGGCGCCGACGATTATATTGTCAAGCCTTTTGCGCCACGGGAACTTATCGCACGAGTACGCGCGCTGTTGCGACGGGGCAAACGTAAGACGGCACCGGTGATCCGCTTTGGAAATATGGAAGTGGACCGTCAACGCCGAATTGTGACATGCCACGGCAAAGAAATATCGATGACTCGATGTGAGTACAAGCTACTGCTATTTTTCCTTAGCAACGCGGACATGACGCTTACCCGCCAGACATTGTTGCAATCGGTCTGGGGTTACAACGAAGACGCAAGCACCCGCACACTGGATGCCCACGTGAGTAAACTGCGGAGTAAATGCGAACCAGATCCCAGCGCGCCGCGGCACTTTATGACCATTCACGGGGTAGGTTACCGTTTCGTTATGTAGCGCATGGCGTTACTACAGCGACCTGAGGAACGTAATCAACTCCTGTTGCTCGAAAGAACTCAGCACTCTAAAGCGGTCGCTAACTTCACGCGCTTCTCCACGATGACGTCGAATCGCATCGTCTAGAGTTAGCGAGGCGTTGTCATGCATGAAGCGGGATTTTATGTGCAAACCCCATAGCGGAACGGTGCGCAGTTTATTAGCGGTATCAGGAGGGCCAACCTGCACAATTCCATCTCCGGTGCCCACGTCATGTAATAGAAAGTCGCCAAACGGATGGATGATTTTGTTTCCTAAGGCTTCCGGGACACGATAGGCGCCGCCATTGATCACTGTCCCCGGATGAGCTGTAATGAGCGTTTCCACATGACAAATGTTGCAGCCGACGGCCCTGAACAGATACTGTCCTGCTACCGCATCTGCCGTTTCGGCTAAAGCCATATCGCGGGGCGGCACTTGTGTTCCACGAATGAATTGCGCGAAATGGTCGATATCCGCTAAACCGAGAGCATCCGGCACATCCTCGAGGTCGGCACTAACTTTGCAAACGGAAGTGACATCTTTGGGCTTCAGGCGATTCGTAACGCCCATCTCATTCAAGTAAGCGTCGCCCGAAAAAGAGAGGACGGTGGGATTCTGATCCTTCCAGCCAAATTTGCCCACTCCTGTATGGCCTGCCGCCTCCAGAATAGGAACTTGAACCGTTTCGCCATGAATCAACCCGGAGCTTTCAAGAGGCTGAATGGCGGAAATTGCGAGAAATACACGATCATCGACGGCCTCTACAAATCCATCTCCCAGGGTGTTGAGGACCGCACGCACGGAGCGAACGTTTTCCGAACCCGGTACATGCTCTTGAGCCTGTGGGCAGATGGAACGATCATTAATAATGGAACGACTTGAAATTGTATCCGCTCCATCGTTGATTGTTACGGTCGGGTTTACAAAGTTGCCCTGCGCGTCTCGATGACCGGCACGTATTTCAGTAAATTGACTGGCCGCGCCGGCGACGCCGTTGTTGTGACATTCGACGCAGGACGTCGCATTGAATACTGGGCCGAGTCCCGTGCTCGCATCATGCCGTCTTTCAAACTGGGCCTGATCGAGAGCGAAGGTATCGCCCGGCGGCTCCGCTATGCCGTTGCTTATACTTTGCGAACCTGGTTGCCCGGTAAGTTCCCCCGTCGGTCCAACCGTCTGCCCCAGAGTAGGGGTGGTGAAACCGGCCGGCGCTTCGGCGGCCTCTCGCTGCGCAACGGCCGCGACGGCTATGGCCACGACACCAAAGATACAGAAGAGCGCGGCGTTTCTATGTTTCAGCATCGTAATCTCCCCGTGATTTCGTTTGGTTCAGAACCAAGCCTACGTTCGCCCCGAGGCATTCTTTTCCACGATGACTGTGCCGGTCATCATCGGATGGATTTTGCAGAAATACGGATACGAACCGGGTTCGCTAAAAGTGAACGAGAAGTTCTGATCGGTATCCAGAACCGGAGAAGAAAACTTCTTCTCCGTACTCACGACGTTATGGGGAATGTCATCGTGATTGGTCCAGGTGACGGTTGTTCCGGCTTTCACCGTCAGAGCCTTCGGTGAAAATGAAAAGTTATCGATCTTCACCGCGCTCGCGTTCGCCACATTCTGAAGACTGGCTTCGTGCGCCGATGCCGCTGCGAGAGGCGTATCCACGACGGCGAGCATCTGGTGTCCGGCGATATAGTTCACATGCGTAATTCCGAGCACGTGGCGCAATTGTTCGGCCGGGACCTTCATTGGACCCGGCGAAGGAGCTGTACCCGGCTTCGGCTGGGGGAAGGCCGTCGACATAGCAGTGTGGAAGCTGACATTGCCTTCCACTTTCTGCATCACCTGATGAATATGACCGTTCAGCACGGTTACCGAGCCAAAGCGTTTCAGATAGGACAGAGCAGTGATGCCATCGTCGGTTCCCCAGCCCCACTCGGGATAGACCGTCCAAAGCGGAATATGCGCAAAGACGACGATTGGAGTGCTACTGGTACGGCCTGCCAAGTCCTTTTGAAGCCAATTGAGCTGTTCCGCACCGAGGTTTCCCAGGCCTCCGGCTTTCAGATCGACGACGTTGACGAGCCCGATGAAATGCACGCCTTTATGATCGAAACTCGACCAACCCGCACCTTTCGTGCCGCGGCCGTAACGCGCCAAATATTGCTGTCCGTTGTCGGCGAGCATGTCGTGTTCGCCAGGAACGAAAAATTGTTGTCCGGCCTTACAGGAGCGCAACACCTGATCGAGCGTGTCGAACTCGGACGGCTTGGAAAGGTGACTCAAATCACCGGTATGGATCAGAAGATCGGGAGCTTGGCCGAGGGCATTGATTCTGCCGACTGCTTCCTGCAGCGTTGCCGTTACATCTTTGTTGGCCTCTTTATTGAAACCTATATGACTATCACTAATTTGGACAAAGCTGAAGCTACCGCCTGCTCCCATTTCATGGCTGGGCACCTGAGCAAAGGACTTTGAAGTCAGAACACCGCCGGCTATCGTCCAGAGCATACCCGTGCCGGCCCAGGCCATACATTTTAAAAAGCCACGACGATCGATGCCGTCGTTAGTAAGATCTATTTTGATTCGATTAGACAACCTCATCTCCTTACCGATGTCAACGCGTTGCCGACGCGCTGTCACTTAGCAATACTCAAACACCGACTTAAATATTCCCGTTGTTACCAGATTTTTTTTGGGTGTTCTTCCGCTTGTGCGAAACGACAGATGCTGACAAACTAAAGTGGTGTTTCCGAAGTTTCTACAGCCTGCGGTGGGACAGGCACGACTGCCGCTCGCGCGTTCAACGTGCCTCGGTGTTAGAGCCGT
>DAISJE010000075.1:0-12552 GCA_036821665.1 Bryobacteraceae bacterium
GAACCCGCAACCTCCTGGTTCACAGCCAGGCGCTCTCGCCAGTTGAGCTAACGCCACCAAAACAAAAACACTGGAGCCGGGAGCGAGGATTGAACTCGCGATCTCCTCTTTACAAAAGAGGCATTCTGCCAGCGAGACGGCTTGCCCATTCGCCCACATCCGAACACACGCAAATTTGGCTGGCGAGCTAGGGTACGATCCCAGAGTCTTTCGGTTCAGAGCCGAACATGTTACCAGTTACACCACTCGCCAATACACTTTTGGCTCCGAGGGCAGGACGCGAACCTGCGCATGGCCCGACTAACAGTCAGATACCTTCCCAGCTTGGCTACCTCGGAAAAAATCCTCCTCAAAAAGCAAAAGCCCCGGATCTTTTGGATCCAGGGCCATGTAAGTCCTAAACTATCGTCAGGTCTCACCTACCCCGAATCCAGACATGCGTACCCTGTCCCGGTTGATTGGCTGGTGTCGCATATCGGATTGAGGTCAGAAACAACATGACTGAGAAGATAGTAACTCTCCCTCGTACAAATTGCAAGTACCAATCCTTCTAAGAGTGAGTTGAATTTGTTTTTAAATGTAACCGTTTGAGCTTTGCAGGTCTACCGATTGCCGTCCGCCGGCCATCAAACTTGGCGCGCCGGGATGGACTCGAACCACCGGTGTTGGCTCCGCAAGGGAGAACAGCTCTACAGGCTGTCGCATTCGCCGCTCTGCCACCGACGCAGTTGACGGTGGATGTCAGATTTGAACTGACACGCGTCGTTGAAACGCGCACGATTTAGCAAACCGCTTGGCACACCAATGCCGGATCCACCACTTGAGAATTTGGCGGAAGGTGGAGGGATCGAACCCCACTGGTTCATCACCAGTCCACGGTTTTCGGGACCGCTCGCCGACCATTCAGCGGCACCTTCCGATTTGTCAAAGAACTTGGTGGCCGAGGAGGGATTCGAACCCGCACTGTTCTGTTTCTAAGACAGACGCCTCCTGCCAATTGGGCTACCCGGCCATTAGAGCGCTGAGACGGAATCGAACCGACCATGAACGGCTTTGCAGACCGCTGCCTAACCAATTGGCTTTCAGCGCAAAACTTGAAAATTACAGGGAGAGATAACTGCAATATCGGGATGATAAGCAGTCGAAGCTACAGAGGAGTGAGAGTAGCTTTTTCATGGGACTTCTCAATCGTAAAGGACGAATAGCAAACCTGTCAAGTTACTACCACTAATTAGGATTCGCAGGCCATTGCGCTAAGCTGATTCCGGATTTCAACGCCAAGTCGAGCCGGCTTGGGACTGTTCGGTCATTAATGCTCTAACCCGGATTCGCATAGACCATCGCAGCCGAGTTCAATATTCGCTTGATCTCCTGACGTAATTCGTGGGGAGAAATGACTTCGACGGCATCGCCCCATCCGAGAATCCACCGGCGGATTTCAAATCGCCCACCGGCACGGAACGCGAGTTGGAGGCCACCACCGGGAAGTTCGATCATTTGTTGACTCGGGTGCCACAACCGCTCGCGCACATACGGCGCCTGGTCTGCTCGGAAGCGGAGAACGACATCTACGGGATCTTGCCACGAAACGCCAAACGCGTCTTCTCGGCATTTCTGGGGATCAAACGTCGCGTCCACTTCAAATTGCGTTTTCGAAACCACCACGGAGAGCAGGCGATCGATCGCCAAGGTGGCGGTCCCCACGTGTTTTGGTACGCGTCCTACTACATAGAGGCCTCCACCGACGAACAGTAGGCGGTATGGATCGAAATCATAGTTCTTCGATTCCGATCGTGATGGTGTTCGATACTCAACCAGACACCGTTGCTTACGCAGGATTGCCTCGATCAGTAGAGCAATTCGGTCTTCATGGGCGCGATAGTTTTTCCAACCGCAAGTCCAGGTGTCGAACATCTCATCCACGCCAGGTGGGACCGCATTCGCAACCGATTCAGCTAATGCTTTCAGCTTTAAAGCTGCGGAAGACAGCAATTTGGTGCTTGGGAGAGGCGCCTGAGCCTGTGCGATCGCGAGCAGCAGCGCGTCCAGTTCCGGAGCTGAGAAGCGGATGTCGGTCACCTGCGATGACATTAGTCGTGGCCGTGAGAGCCGTCCACGATCATCGCCCGTAATCGGATATCCGGCATCTTGCAACACGCGCAGATCACGGTAGATCGTTTCACGTCGGGTTCGAAATTCGGCCGCAAGCTCATGCACCGTGGGTTTGCGCCCCTGACCCAGCACTCGGAGAAGCGCGAGAATGCGCACGATCTGTCGTTCGCGGCGGTTTGGGGCGAACTGTGGTTTGGTTTTAGAGCCCTGTGTTTCCGGTTTCGACGGATGGGTGCGCATCTTAACGTACATATCGGCCACTAGAGGCGTAAAGTTTTGCTCCGATATATGCGGCCCGGTAATGGGCGCACCGGCGGGGAGTTTCTCGCCGAGCCCGTGCCAGGGCGTCTCGCCGACGTAAGCGATTGCAGGCTTGCCGGTGGATACATCGATTTCGTGACTCCTAAAATGTTTCAATTACTCCCTGTATTGAATGTGTCCCGTGCGGGCGGCCGATGCCCGTCAGCTCCCACGAGCCTGGGAAATTCGGCGAGCATCGCGGCAGCACAAGCGAGATTTTGCGCAAGTTCGGGATCTTCGTCTCTTGTGCATGACGAGGTGCAACGGTATTCAAGCGGCTCAAGTAGAGAAAAGCGGTGCCTTTCAACTCCGACGACCCCCCAGGGAAATCGCACGAGAAATTTCTTGTCTCGCTCGAATGAGCGCACGCTGATTACGGCCGGTATTCGTTCCGGAACGGCCCGAGCCAGTTTTAACAACTCAGTCAGTTTTTTGCGTCTGTCTTTTACCCACTGCCGCTCAAATGGGTCTTCATTGGACAGTCGGCTAAGTTCTCTTTCGTGTGCTTGAACTTTGTCCCAATCGTTGTAAAGATTATGCCTCTCCGGCTCGTGCGTGCGCTCGAAACGAAGCGCTGCGAGCGCCGCCAGAGTGGACATCCTCCGGGACTCATCGTATGTGCACCAGGACAAGAACCCTGCATTATAAGTAGGAGCTCCACCGAGCCTGAGGTATTCAAGATGCTTTGTGACGACGGTTTTGTTGTCCCCGAACGAGACTAGAAATCTAACACTGCCGTCGATGCGAGCCCAGGCACGCTCGACACGGGGTTCTTCAGGTGCAGGTGGAGAGTCCGCCAAAGCAGAGAGGTGCGCATACCCAGCATGGCTCTCTGCAATCTGCTGCTGGATCCATTCGGGCCGTCCGCTCGGCTTGCTCACATCCGGCTTCGTCGGCCAGGAGTTAAAGCAGGAGACGCAATAGCGCTTCGCGTCTCCGAGCATGCAACCTCCGAGTACAACATGTCCGCGCCGCGCGTCTTCTTGGGTGTCCTCTGTGGGTAGGCCGTAGGCGATTGGCTTCCAGTCGGACGAACCGCAATCGGGGCAGACATCCGAAATCTTCGGAAAATACTCATCGGGGAAGATCTTGAAGTCGAAGTACGGATCGAGTCCCGCTGCGCGTCTGCGCTCGCGCTCGTCTGCGCGCTTTTGCACCTCGGCTGCGAGCTTTCGCTGCTTCTCTTGCTTCAGATTGGCTTGGTAAATAAGAAAATCCGCCCAACGCTCGGAGCGCCGGCTTTCGAGCCACTCGATCAGATCTTCGAGAAAGTGGCGCTGATACAGCACGTCGAGCAGCGCTTCCGCTTGCTCTTGCGTGATCGGCTCACTCAGCAGACGCTGTAACCGGTCTAACTTAGGAAGCAGCCAGTGATCGGGGCTGAATACTGTATCTGGCTGATTCACGCTCTCGCAAAACGCAGTCAGCGCCTCGCTAATCGACCGGCTGGCAGCAATGCGGCCGTCGGGCATCACTGCACCCGCGATCCCGCGTACCACGCGAGCGTGGGAAATTCCGCGAGCATCGCAGCCGCACACGCAAGATCTTCTGCAAGCTCGGGGTCCTCAGCCTTTGCGCATGGCGACCTCTCCACTGAAAGGCTGCCCGAATAGCAATAGTAATGAAGTGGCTCGATGAGCGAAAACCGATGCCGCTCCACCCAGACCACACCCCAGGCAAATCGCACCAGGAATTTCTTCTCGCGTTCGAATGAACGCACGCTAACTACTTTGGGCAGTTTTTCGGGAGCAGAACGGGCCAGCTTCAATAGCTCGCTTAATTTCTTGCGATCTTCTTTTATGCTCTCCCGACGATAGGATTCCTTCTCCCAGTTCTGGTCGCGTTCTCTTCGATGTGCTTGCACTATGTCCCAGTTGTTGTAAAGGTTATGCCTTTCGCGCTGATACGTACGCTCGAAACGAAGCGCCGCAACCTCGGCGAGAGTAGATAATCTTGCGCGCTCATCATACGAGCACCAAAATAACGGCCAAGCACTGTATGTAGGAGCCCCGCCCAGCCGAGCGTATTGAAGATCCTTTGCAACAATGTCCGTACAATTCCCAAAGCGGACCAGAAATCTTACACTGCCGTCGATGCGAGCCCAGGCGCGCTCGACACGCGGTTCTTCGGGATGAGGTGGCAACTCCGCTAAAGCAGAGAGCCGCGCATATTCCGCCCGGCTCTCTTCAATGTGACGTTGGATCGCTTCCGGCGTACCACCAGGTCTGCTCATATCCGGTTTCGTCGGCCACCGGTTGAAGCAAGCGGTGCAATACCGGCTCGCGTCGCCCATAACGCAACCCCCACGAACAAATTCCCCGCGTTTCGCTGCTTCTACACCTTCCTCGGTCAGACTGCCATAGACAATTCGCTTCCACTCCGACGAGCCGCAGTCTGGACACGAATCCGAAATTTTCGGAAAACGTTCGTCGGGAAAGAGCTTTACGCCGCGATAGACCTCGCGATCCTCCCCCAATTTCCGTTTCGCTTCCTCTCTCAGATTCGCTTCGTAGGTGGGGAAATCCTCCCAAGGTACTGGGCGATCGCTTAGCCATCGGAGCAATGCTTCCATCCAACGACGCTTATACAGCACGTCAAGTAACGCTTGCGCTTCCTCTTGTGTTATCGGCTCGCTCAGCAATTGCTCTATCTGATCGAGGTTCAGAACCAAGCATTTACTGAGAGCGCGTGGTGGGCCGAGCTGGTTCACGCATTCACGAAAAGCGGTTACTGCCTCATTGATTGACTTTCCTGCGGCAATACACTCCTCTGGCGTCATCTCATTTTTGATGTCATCACAACGGCGGACATTCTGTACACGTTGAGCCGGTCCAGTACCAAGCCGATGCAATCTGTGACATTGGATCGCACAGTGTGGGGCTATCATAAATCGCTTCATGTGGGAGGGTACGCCCGGAATTGACAATCTGTTGCGCAAGCTTCAACGTCGAAATAACCCGCCGAAGGAGGAGGTCAGACGGCCTGCTTCCAATTCAGAAGTTCCCGATCTCCTGGCAAACACGGACAATCTCCGTGAGATCAAAAGCGTTCGCGATGCGGTCCGCAGCCTTTGCAGAGAAGCAAGAGCGGTGGATGCAGAATCGGAATTCACGGCCAAGAGCTGCGAAGCGGACATTCGACGATACTGTTTGCTCATCTGTGGAAGGATCATCGGCGGGCAGAAGCGCGAATTGAGCGAATTGGATCGCGCCTGTCTGCAGCAGGTGCTTGGATTCAAAATCGGTTCGGCAGATTTCACTGCCATTTCCGCTGAGCTGCGGTCTCGATCAGGAGCGGAGTTGGATGCCATATTCCCGGAACTACTTCGCCGGAAGGTGAGCGTAGAAGCGCGGATCTATGATCCGTGCGATTCGATCATTAGGCATATCGAAACCGTTGTGAAGTCGACTGGGGAAGTGTATGGCGACAAGCACCGCAAGCGCGCCGCGATGGGTGAACGTATAGGTTTGCAGCTTCGTCGCCTTGTGGACACAGAAAGGGAGCAGGAGGCAGAACGTCCCAGAGCCCAAAATGCCAATTCCGGCGAGAACAATGTGACCGGTGCGAACGGAAATCAGAACACCGAAACGCTGGACGACGTGAAGGCGGAATTGATGGGCTTGATTGGTCTAGAAGCTGTCAAGAAGGATTTCCTATCGATCTCCAATCTTCTGCGCATTCGTCAGCTCAGGAAACAGCATGAGTTGAGCACGGAGGCGCTCTCGCTGCATCTTGTCTTTACAGGTAACCCGGGTACCGGCAAAACCACCGTTGCCCGCCTTCTCGCCCGCGCATATCGAGCGCTCGGAGTGCTGGCGAAGGGACACCTGGTCGAGGTCGATCGATCCGGGCTCGTTGGCGCCTACGTGGGACACACGGCGCTCAAGACCAAAGAAGTTGTGAAGCGCGCCCTGGATGGCGTCCTGTTCATTGATGAAGCCTACGCGCTCGTGGGAGAAGGTAAGGACTTCGGACCGGAAGCGATCAATACGCTACTGAAGTTGATGGAGGATAACAGAGACCGGCTGATTGTAATTGTCGCGGGCTATACCGAACAAATGGCGGCGTTTCTAGAGAGCAATCCAGGCTTGAAGTCCCGATTCAACAAGTTCATCCACTTTGGTGATTACACCGCTACAGAAATGGCGCGCATATTCGAATACATGCTCGACAAGGCGCAATACCGTGCGACGGAAGACGCACAGGCGGCGATCGAACGCGCGATGGTCTGCTTGCGCGAGGACCGCGACGAACACTTTGGAAACGCCCGGCTTGTCCGCAACCTGTTCGAGCATGTGCAGCAAGAACACGCAAACCGGCTGGCAGCCATTGCCGAGCCAACACGAGAAGAGTTGCTTACGATTGAGGTATCCGACATACAAGACGCGCTGGCCGTAATTCAACCGATAGCCCCGGCGGAGATTGGGGACCAGATGCATGGTGAATAGAAGGAAGATTGCCTATATAGCGGGAGTTGCCGTGCTCTGCTGGGTTGCCATAGGGGTGCTTATTGGAATCTTCCTCGGCCTCGCGCATTTATTGAACAACACCACGGCCACGATAATTGTGTTCCAGCTAATCGTTTACAGCGCTCTATTCGGATTTCTTGGAACGCAGCTATATAAGTGGAAAGGCAAGCGAGACGGATGGCCTCCGGCAAAAGCAGCGGATCGAGGGTTGGGGATAAGTGCATGGCGAGGAAGCCCGCAGGCCTTGCAAGGCCGAGGAAATGACGGCTCCGGCTGGAAGTGACGGTAAATTGCAAGAAGGCAATCGTCGTGAGTGAACCATTGTTAGTTCCAACTACGTTGACGGCGAAAGAAATGGAGCGCCTGGATCGGCTGCGCCGTCGCTGCGACTGGCTTAAGCGTCGTATCGCCACTCATCGTGGCAACCCAGGTTTCGATAAAGCGGAGCTCTCCGCCTTAGAATGGGCAATCCGGTTTATTGAGGAGATTACGGCGTGGTAAAGCGAGGAAATCCGAATCGATCAAAGTGGTGTCGAACCGCCTCGACCTAAAGCACTAATCGTCCGCAAAACTGGAGCGGGAAGCCAGAATGACTCGTGTATTTACACGGCATCTGCACGGAGCCCAATTACCTTAACTTCGCCCCTCGCTCCGATTGAGCTAAGTCCTTTTTTTCTGGCGGTGAGGGTGGGATTCGAACCCACGGAACCCGTGAAGGTTCAACGGTTTTCGAGACCGCCCGATTCAACCACTCTCGCACCTCACCGAATCAATTTCATTCTACTGAAACGCCCTTCGCGTTCCTGCGCACATAAACAGAAAACCGCTCGAGGCCTCCGTTCTCGAAGGCCCGAGCGGTCACAACAGTACTATTTCGGAATCTGGGGCTTATTGATGCTGCGCTGCTGCTCTGCGCCGGCGTATCAGCCAGAACGAGCCGCCTAACAGCGCCGCTCCCATTATCGAAAAAGTCGCGGGTTCCGGAGCATTTGAAGGGGGCGGCAGTACACTGCCAAACCCATCCAGGTAAACATACCCTGCATGACCGCCATATGGACAATCGGCGCCCAATAGCGTCAACGTAAAGGTGTCACCTTGATTGGCGGAAACGTCCAGATTCTGAACTTGCCAATTTGTGTAAAACCAGCCACTGCTTGACTGGGTAAAAAGTCCTGAGGGAGCCGTCGCGGAGTTATAAGTCACGTTATAAAGATCCGTGCTGGTCGTATCATCCCGCAAAATAAGTTGAAAGACATCAGAATCGGTCGGTCCATGTGACGATTCCAAAACAGCCGCCCAAGCAAAATAAATGTGCGAATCGCTGTAGTTATTTACTGTCTGGCTGATTACCGAGACCGAATAATTGTTATTCGAGTCGTTAACGCGGGCGGAATAATTCCCGCTATAAACCATGTTCAAGTTATTATCTGTTCGCGGATCCAATCCCGGTGCAACGATTCCGCTGGCGTTGTAACCGATGTTGTAATTGGCACCCGAGGGCAGATAGCTGCTCGGATCCAAATTATTTGTGGTTTGCCCGTAAGTTAAGACACCGGCGCCTTGCGTCCAGCCGCTGAAGTCTCCGGTTTCAAAATTACCATTACTAAATGTATCGGCCGCCAGTAAACCTACCGACATCCCCATAAGAACCGTCATAGTAGACAGTCGCTTCATATCTTTCCTCCAAAAGGGCGGTCCGAAGCGCACCCAGCCTTCAGGACCTTAATCGAAACCCAATGGAGCCAAGATAAATAAATCTTTATACAGGTGGCAACCTAGTTCAGTACTAGTACGGGCTTCGAAAGGAAGCTCACTGAGCTTACCAATCTAGTACCGCGGCAAACATCAAGGGCGCTACGATGGCGGCGTCCGACTCAATAATGAATTTAGGCGTCTCTATACCGAGCTTCTCCCAGGTGATCTTCTCATTCGGAATCGCGCCCGAGTAAGAACCGTAACTTGTAGTTGAATCGCTGATCTGGCAAAAATAACCCCACAGCGGTGTTTCGCGTCGCTGCAGGTCCTGCCGCAGCATTGGAACGACACAAATGGGGAAATCCCCCGCGATGCCGCCGCCTATTTGGAAAAACCCGATCGATGCTTGCTTGGACGTTTGCGTGTACCAATCGGCCAGTTCCATCATGTACTCGATACCCGTTCGCACCGTGTGCACTTTCTTGACATCACCGGAAATACAATGGCCGGCGTACATATTTCCCAACGTTGAATCTTCCCAGCCCGGCACAAACATGGGCAGGTCTCTCTCCATCGCCGCATACAACCAGCTATTCTGAACATCGATCTGAAACTGTTTTTGCAGCTCGCGGTCCTGCAAAATACGATAAAAGAAACGGTGCGGAAACAGCCGTTCTCCACGCTCGTCCGCGCTCATCCATTCGCGCAGGATCACTCCCTCAATTCGGCGCATCGCCTCTTCTTCGGGTATGCACGTATCGGTAACGCGGTTCATGTGCCGGTCCAAAAGCGCCTGCTCGTCGTCCGGTTTCAGATCGCGCCAGTGCGGTACCCGCTCGTAAAAATCATGAGCGACCAGATTGAAAACAT
Organism: Bryobacteraceae bacterium; assembly: GCA_036821665.1. GTDB lineage: Bacteria > Acidobacteriota > Terriglobia > Bryobacterales > Bryobacteraceae > Bog-105. Next base: position 9,447 of record DAISJE010000075.1, read on the forward strand.
CCTCTTCCAGGTTTGCGCCCGTACAGCAGATGCCGTGGACCTTGTCTTTTCGGATCATCTCCGCCAGCGAGACTCCTAACTCAGCCGTACTCATTGCTCCGGCGAGTGTGAGAAACATCTTGCCCCCGTTTGCGAGATGTTGTTTATATGCTTCCGAAGCTTCCACAAGCGTTGCCGCGTTGAAGTGCCGGAAATGATGCTTGAGGAAACCGGAAATCACGCCTTGAGTCATCTCGCCCACCACACCGTTTGCGTACTCATGCCAAATGTCACGACACTATTTTGGCAGGACATTCAATTTCGCCCTCCAGTCACTTCCTCGGATTGATGCGCGACGGGAAGTTGCCATTTGAACCGTATTGCCATCACACGCAGCGCGAAGCAAAGAATCGCCCCAACCGCCGCCACCGGGGCGGATGGGAGATGCAGCATTTCGCCAGTCACTGCGACTGCCGCGCCGACTAACGCCGCGACCGCATATAACTCGGCACGCAGTACAAAAGGAATCTCCGTCACGAGCACGTCGCGCATCATGCCACCGCCAATACCGGTCAACATGCCGAGCAATATTGCGGCGACGGGGCCGGCATGATAGTCAAGCGCTTTTCCCGCTCCTGAAACCGCGAACAGGCCCAGTCCAGCCGCGTCGAACACCAGCACAGGGTGGCGAAACCGGTTGACCAGTGGCGGCCAATAGAATGTAATCAACCCGGCAAGAATAGAAACGGCGATGAAGCGCCAGTCGCTGATGGCGGCCGGGGGAGTCGCCCCAATCAGCACATCGCGCGCGATGCCACCCGAATTACCCGCCGCGAATGACAACACCAATACGCCAAACAAATCGAGATTATGCTTGATGCCCGCCGTCGCGCCGCTAATCGCAAATATGAAGGTTCCACTCAGGTCGAGCACCAATGTCAAGGTATCTACCAGAACCTGTCCGTTCACCACCATCTATTCGTCACCACTCCCGACTCTCCTGTTAATCTCAAACAGTAGACCCGACATTTGCAAATCCGCATTCGCATTTCGCACCGCCCAAACCGCCGCGCGCCTGCTGGGCCGGTGCGGACGAAAACGGACGGCTCTTCCGTTTCAGAAGACCTGCCACGGCGTTCTGCCGCACTCAGCGGCTCATCTCGCGTCGCTCTGGGAATTCTTGCGACTCGTCTTACGGGCCTTGCGCGCGAACGGGCCATCGCGTTTTTCTTCGGTAATTCCGCGGTAGCGGGAGCCTTCCGCGCTGCTTTCCGCATTCCAAACCTCTTGAGCAATCTGTTCGGAGAAGGCGTGCTATCAGCAGCCTTTGTTACCGTCTACGCTAAGCTCCGCGCCAAAGAGCAAGACGACGAGGCCGAGCATCTTGCTGCTGCTATTTTCGGCGTGCTCGCGTGTCTCTGTTCTGTTCTCGTACTCATTGGAATTGTCATAACGCCCTTACTGGTCGATGCCATTGCACCCGGGTTTCACGGTGACGACCGATCCCTGACGATTCGCCTGGTCCGCATTCTATTTCCCGGGGCCGGAGCGTTGGTTATGAGCGCCTGGTGCCTGGGCGTACTGAACAGCCATCGACACTTTCTGCTTTCTTATTCGGCGCCGATTGCGATGAACGCTACGATGATTGGCGCTCTGGTCCTGCTGGGCACACGTTCACATCCACAGCAATTGGTCATCTATCTCGCCTGGGCTTCCGTGATCGGAAGCGTATTAACGTTTCTGGTTCAGTTGCCAAGTGTCCTTAAACTCCTCCCCGATTTCTGGCCGGCGCTCGACTTCAAATCGCCCCACGTAAAAACGGTTATTAAAAACTTCGGGCCTGTTTTTGTCAGTCGAGGTGTGGTTCAAATCAGCGCCTATGTCGATCAGATGATCGCCAGCTTTCTTGGCGCTGTAGCCGTTTCAACATTGGGATACGCCCAAATCATTTCCGTTCTTCCAGTCAGCCTCTTCAGTATGTCCGTCTCGGCCGCCGAGCTTCCAGCGCTGTCAAGTGCGGTCGGCACTCACGAAGAAATTGCTGCATACCTCAGAAAGCGCCTCTCCTCCGGACTGCGGCGAATTGCTTTTTTTATCGTTCCCTCCGCAGTCGCATTTCTCGTTCTCGGCGACGTGCTAGCCGCCGGACTTTACCAGAGCGGCCGGTTTAACTACGCGAATGCCGTCTACGTCTGGTCGGTCCTGGCTGGTTCGGCTGTCGGACTCCTGGCTACTTCGCTCGGCCGGCTCTATTCATCTGCCTTTTATGCGCTGCTCGATACGAAGACTCCACTCCGGTTCGCCGTCATTCGAGTGCTCCTCACTACCGCACTTGGACTTCTCTTTGCTCTTTACGTGCCTCACTGGCTCGGAATCGACGAAAAATGGGGCGTCGCCGGCTTGACCGCGTCTGCGGGTATTGCGGGGTGGGTTGAATTTGCATTGTTGCGGCACGCGCTTGGCGATCGAATCGGAAAAACCGGCATACCAGCCGATTTCGTCGTGAAGCTCTGGTTAACTGCGGGTATTGGCGCGGGTCTCGGCTATGCCGTGAAGCTCGCCTTAGGAGTCGCTCATCCCGTGTGGCTCGCTGTCGTTGTGCTCGCACTTTATGGCATTGTTTATTTCGGCGGCACGTCATTGCTGGGTATTCCGGAGTCACAATCTACGTTGACGAGTTTCATGCGCACCGCTCGCGCTCTGAAACGAGCTTCGCGGTAATGCGTGCAATTTGCAGGTCTTCCTCGGCGGCCATGACCTTAATCTCAAAGTCCTCCATGAAGTTGAGTCCGGAACAGATCTCTTTCCGCAATCCGGCCGCGTGCTCGCCGATTCCTCCCGTGAAAACCAGTAGGTCCAACCCACCGAGCGATGCCGCCATGGACGCGATTCCCTTTCTGACCTGGTGACAAAACATGCGGAGCGCGAGATCCGCGCGCGAATCATGCGATCGCGCGGCTAGCAACTCTCGTACATCCTCGCTCTTCTCGGAGACGCCAAGCAGGCCCGATCTGCGATTGAACACTGCTTCCAGTTCGTCAGCCGATGCGAAGCCGTTCCTCATCAAGAACACAAAAATCCCCGGATCCAGATCTCCGCAGCGCGTCCCCATCATGACGCCGCCGGT
>DAISJE010000076.1:0-12510 GCA_036821665.1 Bryobacteraceae bacterium
GAGAAAAGCTCGCTCACTTTTCAGGCCTCCTTCACGAACAATACAAGGTTATCGACCCGCTCAATGGATACGCGCTTTCCGGCAGGAATCACGCGGTCGCTGCGCGCTTGCCAGTAAGCTCCCTGCACGAATACAGTTCCCTCGAGGTTAATCTCGGTACGCGCAACGCCTGTTTCGCCGACAAGCTGCTGCACGCCTGTCGTGACGCGACTTTTAACCGCGCGATTGGCAAGCACACCGAGAAAAATGGCGATGATTCCGAATGCCGCAGCGACCGCAATGGCGAAGGCCGGAGCGATCCTGGTTGGCCCCTGGATCAAAAGAATCGCACCGAAGGCCAGCAGAATCGCTCCGGCTGTACCCGAAATCATGTGAGTGTAAAACTTGAGCTCGATTCCGAGAAGGAGCACGGCCAATACAAGAAAGATCAAGCCATACCAGGTTGGATGATCCTGATAAAGTCCATACGCACCAATGCACACCAGGAGGACGCCGACAATTCCTGGCACGATCATGCCTGGGGCGTGCAGTTCCCAATACACTCCTAAAAGTCCAAGCACAACAAGCAGGAAGGCGAGGTTCGGATCGGTTAGCGCGGCAGCAGCCATGACGGTTTACCGTTCTTTACTTGAACTAAACAAACTTTAACAGCATCTGCGTTAACCTCGCGACATTTTGATCGTCTTTGCAGTTAGGAAGACGAAAAATCTTCAGAAGAGAAGGAAAAACGATGAAAAAACAACTGTTTACATTTGCCGCTTCCGCGATCCTGGGAGCGGGCCTGGCGTTAGCCGCCCCGCAAACGCAGGATCAGCCGGCGGCGCCTGAAACAAATCAGGCCAGTCATGGACACCGGCGAATGGATCCGCAGCGGCAAGTGAAAATGCTGACGAAGCGGCTAAACTTAACCGCCGATCAGCAGAACCAGATACTTCCGATTCTGACCGACAGGCAAGAGCAAATAAAAAGCATTATGAGCGACAGCTCGTTATCCAAACAGGACCGGCACGCCAAAATGCAGACGCTTCGTCAGGACAGCGATGCAAAAATCAAAGCCGTTTTGACCGATAGTCAGAAACAGACCTGGGATCAGATGCAGCAGCAGCGTCAAGAACGTATGCAGCAATGGCGTAAGGACCACTCGAATAACGGTTCTGGATCCAGCAGCCAGAGCTAATGCGGTCTATTCCGCTCGCAGCGCGCTCATCGGGTCCGCCCGGGTAGCGCGCATAGCGGGCACATAGCAGGCTATCGCGGCGACAGCGATCGCGATCGCGCAGGTTGCTGTAATTGCAACCGGATCCATCAAGCTCACGTCGTAGAGCATATTGCCAAGCAGGCGTGAGAACGTGAGACCCATCACGACGCCAAGCGCCGTTCCCGCGATAGCCAGCTTCATTCCGTTTGCCAGCACCCCCCGCATTACGCCCCAGGGGCTCGCGCCCAATGCCATGCGCACCCCGAATTCGTGGATTCGCTGATTCACCGAATACGCAATCACACCGTAGGTTCCAATTGCAGCCAACGAGAGCGCAAGAACCGCAAACAGCGCAATCAAGAACAGAGCAAATCGCGAGGTCGCGTACGATCCTGCGGCCACCTGCTCCATTGTGCGAACGTCGGAAACGGCCAGCATCGGATCTTGCTCGCGCACTGCGGCGCGCAAACGATCGGCCACGAGCTTCGGATCCAGATTGGAGCGAATCGCTATGGACGAACTAGCCGCCAGCGGAAACGGCTCTTGCAGCATGGGCCACCAAAATCCCGGCTGAGCACCTGCGTCCTTTGGCGTGTCTTTCACGTCGGCGGCAATGCCTACGATCGTCAACCAGTCTTTCTCTTTTGGATGATCACTGAATGCGAGTTTTCCGCCGAGCGCGTCGCCATGATGCCAGAAGCCGGCCATCGCTTGGTTAATGATCATGACACTCCTGCTATCAGCTTTATCGTGTTCATCGAATGCCCGTCCGCGAAGGATGGGAATACCGAGCGCACGAAAATATCCGGGGCTGGCCATGTGATATCGCGCGTGGAAAAACTCCTTGGGCGGAGGAACCTCGCCCTGAATCGTAAAACCCGCGTTGTCGTCCCAGCCTGTCCAGGGCAGATCAGACGAAATACCCGCGGCGCTCACTCCAGGGATGTTGCGGATTTCCGGCAGTAATCGTTCGTAAAACGCAGCTATCGCCTTGGTGTCCTTATAGGTCGCGCTGGGGAGCGAAATACTCGCGGTAAGGACCTGCTCCGGACGAAAACCAGGGTCTGTTCGCAGCAGCTTGACGAAGCTTCGCAGCATCAAACCTGCGCCAATCAGCAGCACGCATGCCAAGGTCACTTCACTGATGACGAGCCCGTTTCGCAAGCGAAGCGTTCCACGATTGCTGGTACCGCTCCGGCCGCCCTCGTGCAGAGCATCTCGCAAGTCTGCCCGCGATCCCTGCAGCGCCGGAACCATGCCGAAAGCGATGCCAGTGCCGATGGCGATTACCGCTGTGAACAGAAACACCGAGACATCGACGTGAATGTCGCCCGCTCGCGGAAAGTCAGCGGGCAAAAGTGCGACAAGCGCTCTCACGCCCGCGACGGCCAATCCTGCTCCAAGCACCGCGCCCGAGATGGCCAGCAGCACGCTCTCGGTGAGCATCTGGCGAATTAAGCGCCAGCGGCCTGCCCCGACCGCGGCGCGTACCGCAATCTCGCGCTGCCGAGCCGTTGCACGAGCCAGCAGCAGGTTAGCCGCGTTGACGCAGGCGAGCAGCAGGACCAGAGTTACCGCTCCCAGGAGTACGAACAGCATCCGTTCGCTGCGTCCGACAATTTCTTTTTCAAGCGGAATCACCAAAACGCGCCAATTGCTATCGCCATCCGGATGTTCTCTCGCCAGTTGTACGAACGCTGCATCCATTTCGCTTTGCGCCTGTGCCGCAGTCACCCCAGACCGCAAGCGCGCAATGCCGTCCAAAAAATGCGATCCGCGATCGTTCGGGTCTGTAAAAGTAAACGGCGTCCAAATGTCGACCGTCTCACCGTACGCAACGGCGTGGTACATGCTACCCGGATGCTGAACTCCTGGCGGCATCACGCCGACGACGGTGTATGGGACGGCATTGAGAATGATTTTCTGTCCCAATACATCGCGGCGCGCGCCGAGGCGTGTACGCCAGACGGTATCGCTAATAATTGCGACGTGTCCTCTGCCGGGCAGTTCGTCGCCACGACCGAACTCACGTCCAATCGCGGGTTTCAATCCCAGCACATGAAAGAAGCCTGCTGTAACAGAAAATCCGGACAGTCGAATCGCTTCGCCTGTGCCCGCTAGCTGCATATCGTTATGTACGTAGGCCGCCATCGATTCGAAAGAGTGCAAGCGCGTCCGGAAATCCCGAAAATCATTTGGATTAATCGGGAACTTAGGAAAATCTTGAGTGCTAGTGAAGATCCGCACCAGCTGGTCCGGCTGGCGATACGGTAAAGACCGAAGCAAAACACCGTCGATAACGCTGAAAATCGCGCTCGTAGCACCAATGCTGAGAGCCAGAGTCAATACGATCACCGCGGTAAACCCCGGACTTTTCGCCAGAGCCCGAATTGCGTAGCGGGCATCCCGTTTTGCGTCTTCCACGAAATTCGTTCTCCGCATATCGCGGCATTCCTCCTGAACGTGAGTGATTCCGCCTAGTTTTTTCAATGCGGCGGCACGTGCGTTTTCAGGCGATAGTCCCTGCGCGCGCGCCTCTTCAATCGCCTGGTCCAAGTGAAAGCGCAGCTCTTTCTCCAGTTCGCGCTCCACCTGATCGCTACGAAACAGCGAACGGGCTCGCATTTGAAAAACGCGCCGCCATCTGCCCCGTCGCATGCCGTTGTCCTAAGCCATCCGGATCACAAGACCGACTGCGTTTGAAAGGCGCTCCCATTGCGCGAGTTCTTTTTCGAGCTGCGCTTTTCCCGCTCTTGTCAGCCGGTAAAACTTCGCTTCACGACCAGTCTCAGTCGCACGCCACTCCGACGCGACCCAGCCCTGTTGCTCTAAGCGGTGAAGCGCCGGATAAAGAGCGCCTTGCGTGACCTGAAGGGCATCTTCGCTAACCTGCTCGATCCGCTTCGCGATTGCCCAGCCGTGTTTCGGCTCAATGGAGATGGTTTTGAGAATCAACAGATCGAGCGTGCCTTGAATCAAATCGGAAGGGCGGCTCATTGCATCACGCCTAAGTAATTTACAATCATGCCTAAGTTATTTATATATGGAACAACAAGAGGCGTCAAGAGGCGTTTGGACATTACCGCTGGCACTGCTTTGTGGGGCGGCGCCGTGCGCTGCGCGGGCCCGTCGGGCCCGCTCCGCCGGACGCTCCGCGGCCGGCTCGGATCGGGCATGCCTCGATCCAGTTCGCTAGTGTTTGCTCACCATGGCGATTACATCTTTGCGCAGCGCAAGCGAGCTGGCAGGACGTGAATAAAACATGTGGCCGCCGGGATACATCTGGACTTGCACACGTGTCGGGTCGCCCATGATGGGCATTTGACTGACCGTGAGGACCGATCCCATAAACGGGCACGAAAGGTCGTCCCAGCCGTGCGCAATCAGAACTTGTAATTTGGGATCGGTCGAAACCGCTACACGCAGGTCGGTTGCGGAGGCGGCCTCCTCCCTGGCTTCATCGGACCCCCATTGCCACATTTTGCTGACTTCATACGAAAGTGCGTTGTATCGCGCATCGGTCTTCCAGCCGACGATGCGGGTGACAAAGTCCACCATGGCTGTAGTGGTCGGCGCGATGATGCTCAACAGAATCGGATCTTCGGAGCGCTGGTGCGGATAGTACGGAAACGGGTCATACGATGTGACGTTGGGATCGTAACGGCTGCCCAGTTTGCCCGTTTCGCGGAACTCTTCGCGCAGGAACGCCTGGGTTTCCAGCCTTCCGCCGGCTTGCTTGACGAATGTTGGATCGAGCCCGGTGAGTTCCGTCACTTTTTTGACGATGCGCGGAGTGGCCTCCGGATCGCTGTTCCCTTTGAGCAAATCGGTGGCGTATTCGTCGCGCGTGTATGCGATCACAGGCGCCATATTCGCAGCGGTTAATTTGTCATGCCGCTCGTAGTTCGCCGCGACGATAGAAGGCAGTGTCAGCATCCAGGGAATCGGTGAGAGGTCAGGCGAGCCGCCGTTCGGCGTCAGCGCCGGCGAAACCAGAATCAAGCCGTTAACCGCCACACCAATGTTCGATTGCAGGTACTGCGTCAACCGCGGCCCACGATAGCCGCCATAGCTTTCACCGACGATGTACTTGCGGGATTCGAGTCTTCCGTTCTTTACCAGCCAGTCGTAAACAATGCGCGAAAGATAGGCAATGTCCTGATCGGGGCCATAGAAAAGCTTCTTGCTCTCATCCGTTGACACGAGGGAGCGGCTGAAGCCGGTGCCGATGGGGTCGATAAAGACCAGATCCGTGAAATCGAGCCAGGTTCCCGGATTATCGGTTAGGGTTGCCGGGTCGGAAGGGCTGTCACCCTCGGCCCCGAAGGCTACTCGCTTAGGTCCAATTGCTCCGAGGTTCAAATAAACCGAGGCGGCGCCTGGGCCTCCGTTAAAAGCAAAGGTAACGGGCCGGTTGGGGCCATCGACGATATACGACGTAAAAACCACTTCGCCGGTGGCCTTGCCTTCGGTGTTCGTCACTTTTAATGTGCCGACGGTCGCGGTGTAATTAATGGTTTTCCCGTCCAGATGAATAGTCTGGGCTACATGTGCATCCGCCGGGAGATCCGGAGGCAGCGGGGCTTTGGCGGCAGCAGCTTCCGGTTTGGCCGTCGGCTTTTTGTCCTGAGCGGGCAATACAGGAACGAGGACAAGAGCGGCAAAGAGGATAAAAGCGCGTGAAACACTCATAAATTGGCAGTGTACCGTTGGGGGCAGCGCGATCGGCTGCACTGCGCATGTTCCCTAAAATAACGGCATGGCACGCCGCCGCTTTTTTGTCCCCGAAGTTCGCCGCGGAATTGCCGAGCTAACGGGGCCGGATGCCGAGCACCTGGTCCGCGTACTCCGCGCGGAACCGGGCCAGATTTACGAACTTTCCGACAATAGCGATGTTTATCTAGCCGAGATCGAAACTGCCCGAAAGTCTGCTGTATCGTTTCGCATCACCGAGAAGCTGGAGCGGGCGCCGGCTTCGGTTCAAATCACGCTGATCCCGGCGCTTATAAAATTTGACCGGCTCGAATGGCTCATCGAAAAGGCAACGGAACTAGGGGTCGCGACCATTCAACCGTTCGAAGCCACCCGTTCCGAGCGGGGTCTGGCGCAGGCGGCCGTTAAGCGCCTTGCGCGCTGGGAGCGAATCGGTCTCGAAGCCAGCCAGCAATCGCGGCGCGCAGTTTTGCCTTGCATCGCAGCGCCCGTTCGTTTCGCGAAAGCGCTGGAGACAGACGCGAACGTGCGCTTGCTGCTCGATGAAGGGCCGGATGCCGCGCCGATTCTGAAATCCTTGCCCCAAACGAGAACGCCAACAGACCATGTCGCTTGCCTGCTGGGGCCGGAAGGCGGCTGGACAGACGAGGAACGCGAGCAAGCGGTTAGGGCAGGTTGGATCTCCTGCGGCTTAGGTGGGAACATTCTGCGCGCAGAGACAGCCGGAATTGCGGCTCTTGCCATCATTCAGGCGGCGTGGATGTAAGTGCGGAGACTTGCCCAAGCAGCAGCTAAGCGGATCGGGGGACCACCACGGCCTCAACCGGCCTGTCGCCGACAGGAAGCATTGTGAACAGCGAGGTAGAAACCGAGGCCCAGGCCGGAAGGCCGCCCATTTTGGAACCTGAATGGATGCCCGGTATGTGAATCACGGCCATATCGCCAGAGGTTTCGTCCAGTATCAGCGCATACTGGCTATCTGGCGTTACGGTAATGTAACTGGGATTCTGTCCAACCTGCGCAACCCCAACCACTTTTCGACTGTCGATGTTCAGAATGGAGATTTCCGGTCCACTCGTGCTCGCGACGAACAAATATCGTGGGTTTTCGGAAGACGCCATCACGCCTGGCTCGCGACACGCCAACACCGTTTGGTCCACTTCCAGCATTTGATACGGAAACACAATGGCTATCGCGTCCATTCCCGCGCCTGAGACAAACAACTGCCCCTCATCGAAGTTGAAGCATAAATTCTCAGGCTTCATCGCTAGCGTGAGATCTGCGATCACTTGCAGATCGGGGACGGTCAGGGCGGTTAGCGCATTACTGCCCAGATTCGCCGCTAGCAGCATTTTCCCGTCTCCGCGAAAACGCAGCTTGCCAACGGATCCCTCCAGATGGACTTCATAATGCCGGCGGTTTTCGATATCTATTAACTCGACTGTGCCATCATTGCCGGTCGAGACCGCAGCGTATCCGGTTCCGGACACTTCCAGGAATTTCGGATCGGCGTTGAGGGGGTGGCGGTGAATCACGGCCAAATTTGCCGGATCGACTTCCAATAATTCCCGAACACGCTCCGAGATCGCAATCAGGCGCTTTCCGCCCGGCATTAACCGCATTGCGGAAAGCTCGTCCGCGAGCCGCCGCGAGTTAACCAATGCCAGGTTGCCGTCTAAAATGTGCACGCTTCCATTTGAGGGAGTGAGCACATAATTCAGACTCGGGCTGCTCCGCGATACGATTCCGGATGGCGCGGCGTTTAGCCGGACGGTTTTCGACAGGTTAAAAGCTGTCAGATCCACCACCGAAACGCTGTTATCGCCGGCGGTTGAGATCAGAGCATATCCCGGATAACCGGTTCCCTTCTTCGGCGTGCAGCTACCGGCCAATGCCAGGCCGGTCAGCGCAAGCCATTCGCGCCGCGTCATACAATTCAAAACGCAACCATTTGAAAATAAATACCCTTTCGGATATGCCGGGGAGGACTATCCCTATGTTACTCTCTGAGTTTATTCCCCACTATCAGAAGTCGCCCATTCATGAACTTTAGGTCCGTCTTTAGCCTTATCTCATCCGACTTAGCTATCGATCTGGGAACCGCAAACACGTTGGTTTTTGCGAAAGGCAAGGGCATTGTTGTAAACGAGCCCTCGATCGTTGCGATTAACAAAAATAACGGTGAAATCGAAGCTGTGGGCAAGGAGGCCAAGGAGATGGTGGGCCGGACCCCAGGAAACATTGTCGCTATCCGGCCTATGAAGGACGGCGTGATCGCCGATTTCAAAGTCACCGAACGAATGTTGAACTACTTCATCCTAAAGGCGCACGGGCGCAAGATGCTGGTACACCCGCGGATCGTGATCGGCGTTCCAAGCGAGATCACGCAGGTTGAAAAGCGCGCCGTCAGCGAATCGGCTTATCGGGCCAAGGCCAGCGAAGTTCACCTCGTCGAACAGGCCATGGTCGCGGCCATTGGCGCGGGTTTGCCGATCACAGAGCCTTCCGGGAACATGGTGGTCGATATCGGCGGCGGCACTACCGATGTGGCTGTAATCTCTCTTTCGGGTATTGTTTATGCGCGGTCCGTTCGCGTCGCAGGCAACGAAATGGACGACGCGATCATGAACTATCTGAAGCGCAAGTACAACCTGCTCATCGGAGAACGCACCGCCGAACAGATCAAGATACAAATCGGCTCCGCCTACCCGCTCGACAAGCCCCTCACTATGGAGGTCAAGGGCCGCAATCTTATTGAAGGTGTTCCCAAGACGGTTACCATCGACGACAGTGAGATTCGGGATGCGCTGGCCGAGTGTGTTGCTACCATTTTGAACGCCATCCGTGTCGCGCTCGAGCGTACGCCTCCCGAACTCAGCGCCGATATCAGCGACCGCGGCATCGTTCTTACCGGAGGCGGTGCCTTAATTAAGAATCTCGACCGCCGCATTCGGGAAGAAACCGGGCTTCCGGTCTCGATCGCGGAAGATCCGCTGGCTTCGGTCGTCCTCGGTACCGGCAAGATGCTGACCGATTTCAAGCTATTGCGCCGGATCGCGATCGAGTGAGCTTCTATCTACAAATGAGATAACTTTGCACTGATCCCGGCACACCATTAGAGTTAAAGAAGGAAGTATGGAAGCCCTGTTAAGCCGCTATCGGAACCTGACGGTTCTGCTGGTCGTGGTAGTGGCACAGTTGCTGTACCTGGCTTACCAGGTCAAAACCAATCGCGATGAGCGCCTGATCCGTGTCTGGGCCGTAACGGCCGTGACGCCCATGGCCGGCATCGTCGAGGCCGTACGGCACAATACGATCGGTTTTCTTGAAGACTATTTCATTCTCCTCGACGTTCGGGAGCAGAACCGCAAGCTGAAAGCCGACAACGACCATCTTCGGATGGAAAACACCTACTTCCGGAATCAGCTTTCCACCGCTGAACATGCCCGTGCGCTTACGCTCTTTCAAGCTCAGACTCCTTCGAAAACAGTCGCTGCCCGGGTCATCGGCAACAGCACGGTAGTGACAGCCAAAGCCGTATTCATCGATCGGGGATCCACCAGCGGGTTGGCAAAGGGAATGGCCGTGGTCACGCCGGAAGGAATCGTGGGGAAAGTTGTCGCGGTTTATCCACTGGTTTCACAAGTCCTGCTGGTTACCGATCCTACATTTAAGGTGGGAGTGGAGTCCCAGAAGGGCCATGTCCATGGGGTGTTGGACTGCGGCACGGGGAAATGCACGGTGGAAGAGATCCAGAACGAAGATAAGGTGGATGTGGGCGAGCAGTTTTTTACATCCGGAGAAGACCGTATCTTCCCGAGAGGGTTCGCGGTGGGTACCGTCGTATCGACAGCGCCCGGTCAGGGCATGAAGGACGTGAAGCTGAATCTGAGCGGCACGCCCGGAGGCGTTGAAGAAGTTCTGGTCATTCTACACGGGGTACATCAAGCCATTCCAACCGCGCCGGCTGAGAACAGCGCGGCGGTGACAATGGCCGCCCCGCCCGCCGAAACCGGCGAGGACGCAGCCCATGCGGCAAAACCGCAAACTCAGGCCGACAAGATCGTTCAAAAATATGCAGCTATCGGCAAAGACGAGAATCACGTCTACGGCGCAGTGGGATCGAGCATTCCGAACTTCAATCTGAAACCCGCTGTCCAGGCGGCCGCGGCCCCTAATCCCGTCGGCGTCGGCCCGAGTGCGCCCAAAGCCGTTCCGGCGCGGCAAGAAACCACATCTGAACCAATACTTCCGCTAGGAGCACCCCGCCGCAAGGCTGCCACGCCTGCCCCACTGGGGACGCAAACATCGCCGCCTCCGCCTCCTGCCGCTCAATGATGAATGAGACCAGCGACACCATACTGAAGCGTCCGCTTCGGGACGGGTGGTTCAGCCGCTTCGAGGTGGTTGCACTTGCGGCGATCACCGTTATCGCGATCATCGGCAAGTTCTATCTACCGCGTCTCATCCCGCACACCGAGTGGCTGGAGCTACCTCTCCTGCTTACCATCTATTTCGGGCTGACACGCCGCAGTCCGGTAACTTCGCTGCTGTTTGGCGCCTTTGTCGGGCTCTCGGAGGATTCGTTATCTCCTGCCAACATTCCGATTGGAATGTATGGCATCACCAAAACGCTGGTGGGGTACTTTGCCGCCTCCGTTAGCGTGCGCTTTAACGTGGAGAATCCGGCCATCCGCCTGGTTCTTTGTTTTTTCTTCTACTTCTTCCATGCATTTTTCTACTGGGTCATGAGACGCGCTTTGCTCGGTCAGATGGTGCCCTTTGACCCGCAAGAGACGTTTGTACACGGCGCCCTCAACGCGGTTATCGCGCTTCCGTTGTTCGCGATACTCGATAGAATGAAGCTGTCCGGAGCCTCGTAATTTATCTCGGGACAATCCAGTGGCATTGATTCAACGCGAACGCCGGCCGGCCGAGGAGATTTCCCCAGACCGGCTCATCCGGGAAGACCCGAAAAAGGCATCCAGCAAGATCGCAATCTTCCAATATTTGACGGTTGCGGTCTTCATATTTCTGATTTCCGGGTTTTGGAAACTGCAGGTGCAGAATCCCGATGTGTACAGCGAAGCGGCAGAGCACAATCGGATCAAGAGCACGCCCATTTTAGCGCCACGAGGCAAGATTCTGGATCGTGACGGGCGGGTCATCGTAGACAACAAAGCGTCTTATTCGCTGCTTTTGAACCGCGATCAGATTAAGGTGGAGCATCTGCCCGCGATAGCGGAGGCTTTGCAGCTCGACTACAACGATCTGGCCGCCAAGATACGCCGGATGGGCAACCGCCCGCAGATCATTATCAAGGACCAGCTCACTCGAGACGACATCGCCTGGGTAGAGTCCCATCGCGACGTGAGCACTTACCCGGAGATGCAGTTGATAAAAGCATGGCGCCGCCAGTATCCGCAGGACGGCTTTGCGGCGCACGTGGTCGGGTATGTCGGAGAAATTAGCGAGTCGGAACTGGATGCCCCGCAGTTCATTGACTACCATCAGGGCGACATCATCGGCAAGGATGGCTTGGAGCGCGAATACGATAGCACGCTCCGCGGGGTCGACGGCCAACAGCGCGTGCTGGTGGACAACATGGGCCGCGAACGCCAGATGGAGAACACCCAGGAAGCGATTCCGGGGAAGGATTTGCGCACTACACTCGATCTCGACCTGCAGGCCGTAGCGGAGCTCTCTATGGGGGACAAGCATGGAGCGGTAGTGGCGCTCGATCCACGGAATGGCGAGATTCTGGCGATGGTTAGCCGTCCGACTTTCGACCCGAACAAATTTACCGGCCGGATCAGCCGTTCGGATTGGAACGAGATTGCAAACGATCCATACAAACCGTTGATGAACCGCGCCATACAGGCGCAACTTGCTCCCGGGTCTACGTTCAAGCCCATTATGGCGATTGCGGGTCTTGAAACCGGGGTTATAGATCCGGAGACCCACTTCCATTGTTCGGGCGGTGCATCGTTTTACGGTCACTATTTCGCATGTCACATAAAACGCGGTCATGGCGACATCGAACTGCATAGAGCAATTGCCCAGTCCTGCGACGTTTACTTTTACAACGTGGGAAACCGCCTTGGCATTGACCGGATTGCCCAGTATGCGGAACTGGCCGGAATCGGCCACAAGACAGGTGTCGATCTGCCCAATGAGACGCAAGGCACGATGCCTTCCACCCGTTGGAAAATGCGGATGTTCCGGCAAAAATGGTACGCCGGAGAAACCATTTCCGTCGCCATCGGTCAAGGCGCGGTCACTGTATCTCCGCTTCAGATTGTCGCCGCGCTGGGCGGTTTGGGAGACGGCGGCAAATGGTACAAGCCGCATCTGGTGGCCGGCGAGCAGCCGGTCTTACTCAGGAAAGGGAACTTCCGCCCCGAGAATCTCCAGCAGGTAGTTTCAGGTATGTATGGAGTGGTAAACGAAGGCGGCACAGGGCGCGCCGCTGTCCTGCCGGATGTAAAAGTTTGCGGGAAAACTGGTACCGCCCAAGTGGCCTCGAGCGACTTGACAAAAGGGGCGAAGCTGCACAGCAACTTGGCCAATAATGTCTGGTTTGTCGGGTTCGCCCCTAT
>DAISJE010000077.1:0-12402 GCA_036821665.1 Bryobacteraceae bacterium
CGCGGTATTCCAAACGCCAGGAATGTTGATGCCGGCGATCACCGCGGCATTCCAGCCGCCGGTCTCGCCGAAAACGCTGCGCGTATTGCTGTTGACCACTTGCGTGGCGATACCGAGCCAGCGACTTTTATTTGTGAACCAACGAGCGTTGTAAGCGATTTGGTTATAGGTTTGGGTCGCCGTGTTGTAGAGCTTCACGATTTGTGCAATTTCCGTGAGCACACGTCCCGACACCGTCGGGTCAAAGACGATAGTCGGTCCGAAGATCTGGGCGAGTACGGAAGCCGGGATACTCGTGAGAAGGATGGGAATTAGAATTAGTTTTCGCATTAAAATCCTCCCGAGAAGTGCCGGACGATAACCCCGCAGACGTAGGCGACCACTGCCGTGCCGAGCAATCCGATAAACAGACAAAGAAGGAGTACGACAAAGGCGCTGGCGGCCTTGCCGGGAAGCGCGGCGTAGTGAAGATTGCGCCGGGTTTCGGGATCGAGTTGATACATAGGATTTGCCTCTTCTGGCCTTGTTTACTGGTAGGCCTCCAGGTTGAGATCATTGGTAAGAATGACTTTGATCCGGGTCCCTTCGAGGACCTTGATCGTCGGATATTTGTTCAGAAATTTGGCAAGCACCTGCTCCGCGCTTGAGCCCATGCGTTCGGTGAAACCGACGCGGAAACCGGTGGCTGGATCGTAACCGTATCCGCCGTACGCACCGATCTGCGCGAGGCCGCCGATTCCGCCGAGTGCGAGCGACGTGCCAAAGATTTGCAGGTAGTGATGATCGACTTTGCTGACGACGCCGGTTTCGCCCACTTGGTCCAGGCCCCGGAATTTATCGAGCGAGACTGTTTTGCCGTTCGGCAGAATCAACCGGTGAAACAGAATGGCCAACCGGCGTTGATCTAAGCCATTGACTTCGCGCGCTTCGCCGAGAAGCCTTGCGCCTTTCGGAATCAGCAGTTCTAATCCGGCCCGGCTATAGACATCGTTCGCGACTTGCGTGATCACCGGCCCGCTGAACTCGCCATCCAGGCGATTCAGCAAAACGGTCTCGATGAGAGTGCCTTCGTCGAGGCGGTAGGTCGCCGCTGGTGTATCGTTGGTCGCCGGCTGCTCGTTTTGGTTCTCGGCAGCATTTGTCGCGGGTATGGATTCTTCCCTCTTCGGAGGAGGCGCGGCCACCAGAGGCGACGAAACGCTTTCCGGTTTCGGCTCCGTGTGGCCGCCCTGAGGAGCAAAGGCGATGGTCGAGGCATACGCCGCCGTGTGTGCGCGCCGGATTTCTTCCAATTGCAACTGCTGGCGTAATTGCGACACGGGATTCACCTGCGCGGTATGCGGGCCATCCGCATCAAAGGTGTTTTGCGCCCGTTTTTTAGCAAACTCGGCCTGCTCTGCGGCACGCTTCGCTTCCTCCATCTCGCGATCCAGTTCGGCCTGCTGCGAATCGATATTCGCTGGGCTCATGGGCCAGACCTGGGCAGCAGCCTTTTTTTTCTGCGGTGTAGGGGGTTGCTGGCGGTGGCAGCTCCCCCAGATCGTGAGATAGCCGAGCACGAGAAGCCCAAACGCGAGGCCTACGCGCTTCAGGCGGGGAATCGAGATGGCTCCCTGCGGCGGCTGATATTTCTGCTGAACGCCCGGCGATGCCTGCGGCGGCGACGTTTGCGCGGTGGGAGGAGTTTGTGGATCGCTGGCCATGTTCACTTCCAGATGTCGAGCTTCTGTTTCCCGATCTGCAGATACGCCCGATCAAGAATCTTCGGAATGAAATACAAGCCATCAGGCCGGAGTTCGAACTGGATGAGGTTCGGCTTGTCGTCTTTCACCTCGTACAGCGCGGGAGCTTCCTGCGGATGCGCCCGAATGTACGTAAACTTGTCGTCGTGCCAGACCGCCTCCACGTTGAACGGCGGTTTGTCTTTTTTAAAGTTGTAGGCAAACTGCATCGTGTCGGGATAATTGGCACGCACCTGCTCGCTTTTGGTTTTCACTTCGGCAGCCGATGCCTCCTGCACTTTCTTCAGGGCGGTCTGCGCCTCGGCAAGCTGCTGCTTCAAGCCGGCGACTTCGGAGGCCGAAACAAACACCGGTGGCTTTTCAAGCGAGGACGCGTCCGCCGGCTTCACAAACACCTTCAGTGCGACAGGCCCATTGCTGCCTTCGACAGCCTGGAAGGTGTACGAGTTGTTGTGATCCGTGACGATGTGAATATCCGTCGAGATGCCGGTTTTCGACGGCTTCACCGCGACATAACGCTCCGCGCCCGGAATCACATCGACGTTCCAGTACGTCTTGTCCCCGCAGAACACGCCCATCGCTTTCTCCGCAGCGGGCAGCACGATGAGCGTGGTCTCGCGAATGGAAGCGTGCAAGGGAATAATGTCTTCGTCATGGGCGACGACCGCCTCCGTCGTGGTGTTCGGTGGGTTGTCCGCGCCCAAGGCAAGGACGACAAAGAAGGCTACTAAAAATCCGTTACGAAGCAAGCTATTTCTCCTCCGGTTACACTCCCGCCGCCCGTCTCTGTTCGCGGCGAAGCTGTTTTTCTGGGTTGCTATTGGGATCGTTCGAATACGTCAAGCGATCCTGGTCGTTATCAATCCGCAGTGCGACGGTCTTGAAGTACTGCGGAGTCGAAATCGTTACATCCTGTCGGGGCCGCTGGCGCACGATGCGCTCGGCTTGTTTCTCGTTGAGCCCGAACAGTTGTTGGTAGGTCGCAGTCTGAATTTTCGGGTTCGACAGGAAAATGTTCATCGGGCAGGCTTCGTTGAGTAGAGCGCCATAACCGGCGCGCTCGGCATCCAGGCCGCTCTGCGTCACGAAAATGTTGCCGAGATTGTTTTTGCGGCCGGTCTTCAACTTGTCGACCATGTACGCGCCCATATCGGAAAGCAGCATCCAGCGCCAGCACTCATCGAGAACAAGTAATTTCAGCCGCTTGATTTGCGAGGTGTCGTACACGATCGCGTCAAACCGTTGCTGCAGGTAGAACGAGAGCGGTCGCAACGCGTCCAGCGCGCGTTCCATGCCTTGGAACTCGAACGCCGTGAGATCGGAGAACCGGATGGTGTCCTCGACGTTGTCGAAAAGATGCCCGTACTGGCCGCCCTCACACCAGCGCCGCAAGCGAGCATAGAGCCGCGCCGGCAGGCTCAAGTTCTGCAAGCGGCGATCTTTCGGCGCGAGCGCATAGATGGCTGCGAGTGCCTCATGAATGTAGCGATCCTCTTGGGCCTGCTCGTCGAGCGCGGCTTCCGGATCTAGCCCCACCAGCAATCGAACGAAATAGAACAAAAATTCCAGGTTCTCGGCAGTGGGCGCTAACGAAAACGGATTCACTGTGGCGATCTGATCTTGGAGTGAGATCTCAAAGTAAGAGCCACCGAATTCTGCCACGAGATCGCGGTAACTATGGCCGATATCCAGAATCATCGTCGCCGGGTCGTACTTTTGTGCTTGCGCGATGAGATAGTTCGTCAGAAACGATTTGCCCGACTCCGATGCTCCGAGGATCTGGATGCCGCAGACACCGCCTACATGCCCGTTGAAATAAAACAATTGCTGATCGGCAGTCTCGAAGGTGCACAGATACTCGTCATTCAAATGCGGATTACGCTTCTCGCCGGTATAGCTCGCCCAGATCAGGGCCATATCCGCGTAGTTGACGTTCAGAAGGTACTGATAGCGCCGTGTATGCCGATAGTTGCCCGGCAAAATTGAGAGCCATGAGGGAAACAGGTTCAGACGTTCTTCGATTAAGGAAGCATCCCAGCGCCCAAAGACTTTCACCACCTGCGAAACGGTTTCGCGCACACGCTCCAGGCTTTTTCCGATCAGGATCGAGGTGCACCCGAACGCTCCGAAGTAATTGCCGTGGTTCTCGATCTCCTGCATGCAGGCGCCGAGATTGTCGTAATGCGCTTCGACCTCGTGTTTACGCGGCAGCTCCGACTTCGGCACGCCGCGGCCGTGGAGAGCGAGCGCCGCGAGATTCAGGAACAGCGCATCGAAACCCGTTTGTTTGGCGCGAATCACTCGCCGCATATGCAGATTGCTTTGTGGCTTCCACTCCGTGCAGACGATCAGATCTGAATCAATCGCCAGTAAGTCCACCAGCAGATTGGGAGCAGTCGAGCCGGGAAGTTGTTTGAGCGAGACGGATTTTACGAACAAGTCGTTCACCCGAAGGTGATCGGCGTAAATCTCGACTTCCGAATCGAGCGTCGTTGTATCGAGGCGCTCGCCAGGCTCGCAGTGAAAAGCGCGGGCATGGGCCGCGTCGTAGTTTACGAGATTGCGGAGAAAGAGTCTCGCCTGCCGCTCGTGGAGCACTTCGGTCGCAAGCAGGTCATCTGTCAGGGACTGAAACGAGCGCACGGTGCTGCTCAGGATCTCCAGCGACCGCTCCGCTTGCGCCGCCACATCTTCGGCTGCATACTGCAGCGAGCGGAGCAACTTCTTCTGTGGCCGGAAGCCTTCATACAGCACGGCCACGTAGAGCTGAATCTCATACAAGGAATCCGCACGGGTTTCGAGTGTTTTCACACGACGATGGACTGCTGCAGTGGCTGCATCCGTGGGATAGTGTTCCTGGTATGGCGGGGTCGCACCCGAGCGTTTGACGATGTAGGAATAAACACGAAACCGGTCGTCGAACAAACGCATCGCGGATTCGTACCGCCTGGTGAACGCATTTAATGCTTCGTCAGTCCGGCAGTCCGGATCGATGCCGGAAAGCGACAGAAGAATCCCGAGGTCGCCGAGTTTCGTTTCAAAGATCGTGTCATCGATGAATCGCAATAGAGCGATTTCGTTGGCGCATGCGCCGGCATCCTGAAGTGGATTCGGCGACCTTCGGGAAAACATGAGTTACAGGCCTCCTTTCTTGTTGATGGATCGCGCAAAACGGGCTGGAAACCGCCCTTTGCGCTCGTTTGTTGTTTTGCCTGGGTCGTATACGTTCCGCTGGCCGAGGGCCTTGGGAACGATGACGACCAATTCGGGATCGTGTTTTGTCAGCCAGTAAGCCCCGCTCCACAAGAGAACAAAGGCAACCAAAGCGGACAAAACGGTAAAGTGGCGAAAGACCAAAAACGTGACGATCAGAATGACAATGCATAGCCTGCGGTCAATTCCCAGCAACGTTGCCGTCAGGTTGATGGACCGGTAGGTAGGCGTAGCCATCGCTAAAGCCCCTGAATCCAGCCTTCCCATTTGGCAGCGGAGAGAGCGAGCATGCCGCCGCCGACAATCGCGACCAGGACACCGCCGAGCACCCGCCCGCTAAACGCGAGCAGCAAACCGGCGATGACGATCGCGAACTCGACCAGGCCGGTCACAAACGTGCCGGTCGAGATCGTTTGCGCACTGGCGCCCAGACTCGAAAACGGGTCTTGCGCCCAAGCTGCCAAGGCCATCACCAGCGTCAAGAACGCCAATCGTGCACCTGGCTTCGAAAGCAATGCCAAGCTTGCGACATGGAGGTGGGCGGGCAAAGTTTTCCATCGTGTCATCGAATCAACTCCTTTCGGTAAAAACAGTCCAAAGAAAATCGAATGGAAAGCGCGCCCTGGCGCGCACGAGTGTTGTCGATAGAAACCTCCTGGGTGAATAAAGCCGATCATGTGATGCTCCTGATGACGGCCTGAATCGTGATCGAGGCATAGGTCGATCCCGCTGTCGGTCGATCCCATTTCTGCCGGTACAAACCGGACGACCGAAACAACCGGTCTATGCGCGCCTGATCTCCATTTGTGTAATAGGCGAGTAGGGAACAGAGTGCTGCATCCGCTCGGCTGTGATCGCCGTCATAATCAGATGTATCGCCGGCCCAAAGTCGCCGGAATTTTGCCCCATTCTTCGCCTGTTCTGCGCTGCGGACGAGCTCTTCATCGCTTTGCGTAATCGGTGCTGAATATCTCGGAGGCTCCGGGACACTGCGACTTTTTCGGTCGAGAGCAGCAACTAATTGAAGAATCTCGGCTTGCCGGTTCTCGATGGTGGTTGGCGTTCCATCGACGTGACTCCCAGTGATGGTGAAGTATCGCCCTGAGCTGTAAACCTCAATTCCCTGGCTACGCCGACCACTCCTGTCCGATAAGGATGCTTTCACCAAGACGTGAAGCCCCTGACCCGAGGGCGACCATTCTGTATAGCTGTTGAGCTTTGCGACGATCTCACAGGCTCCGGACTCTACCTCGCCGCCTGCAGTCAGAGAATGATCGAGGTCAATTCCTACATACGGATCTTCGGGTGTGAAAACGAACCCGATTCCCATGTGACCGAACCACGCCCTCGTTGCTATGACCTGCCCATAGGTCCCCCATGTGCCAGGATCTGTGCAACTCGCCAGTTTGCGAGTTACTGGACAAATCGGCAGCTTCCTGAGAGCGCAGTGAGGACGTATCCAGTTGACCCACTGCTTGTATGCTTGAAGTTCGCGAGGAATCATTGGAGTCCCTGTTCCGCCCGCATTTGCCTGTAAGCCGCCAATACCGAGCTAGCCGGTTGGCACAACGGATCGCCTGTCCAGCCCCGGATCATGGCGCGCAGATACAACAAATTTTCGAAATGCCGGTGCTCCTCTTCGCTCATCTGCGCAAACTCCGCATCGAGCCGCTCCAGTTCGGCCATCGCTTCGGCTTCTGTCATCGCGGTGCCTTTCTCGCTCGCGGCAGTATCCGCAAGCGTTGCTTCAAACAGATCGGGCACAGTCTCGGGCTGTTCTTGCGATCCTTTAGTTGCCGTTCTAGCGCTCGCGTTCCGGCCCAAAGCCTCGCGACTTCCATGCCGATACCGGCTTCCGTGACAACACTGATGAGCCGTGCGCCCGTGCCATTCATGTGCCGGTCCAGCCGCTGCTCGATTACTCCCTCAGTCCAGCCCAGATAGTGGCGGGCATGGTAATAGGCACGATGGAAATGCAGTAGATAAATCGTGCCCATCGGGGAACTCCGCTTCTGTTTGTTTCCGCTCTTCATGGTGTTGAAGGGAGGCGCGAGGCCGCCCCTTCCGGCTACTCCACGGTCTCTGCTTTCTCGGCCTTGTAGAGCCGCTCTACACCTGAGGCGTGGATCTCAGCGATGCGCCTGGTGACATCGACTTTGGCTTTGCCGTTAGTGACTTCGTCGTCGTATTCGCGATAGCGAATCTCTCCGACCACAAGCACCTTATCGCCCTTGCTCAGGTTTAAGCCTGTTACCTGTTTGCCCCACACCACAACCCGATGCCATTCCGTGCGGGTTTCCCACTCTTCCGAGTTCGGCTTCTTCCAAGAGGTGTTGGTCGCAACAGACAACACCAGATGGCTGCTTCCGTTGCCGTTCTCCTTCCGCTCGGCATCTGCTCCGAGGAATCCGATCAATTGCGCTCTATTTGTCTCAATCAGGTTGAAAAGCTCCTTTCTTTGGTTCCTTACGGCACCGCCTGCGTTTAGCCGGAGCCGCATCAAGAATCAAGCCCGGTTTTGGCTTGTCTCGCCTTCAACAACTGCCCCCGGCGGAGAGCGGAAAGGCGCGGCGACTGCCTTTCGCGCATGGTATTGGCGCACATGCGGGGCACCACGCGCGCAAGCGAGATCGGGTTGCTGGCAACCTTTTCGGGGGAGCCAATTTTCTGGAAGAGAACTCTTCCTACAAACTTTGGAAAATTGGGGGGACCGAAAACCCGCAGGGCGATTCGCTTGTGCCGGGGTCGCGTGCGCGATGCGCGAAGAAGAGGCAGAAGCCGGGACTGAAGACCTCCGCCAGGGCAACAAACGAAGTCGCGCGCAGCGCCACTAAGCAGCCGCTCTTGGATCGGAAAAATGGCGAAAGGATCGTTTCGAAACGCGAGTTTTACGGAGAGCAACAAGGGGTGGACAAAATTCCACACCATGTCCACCTTTTTGTCCACCGAAAGGGGGCGTTGCGGTCTTTCTTCGCCTGTTTGAGGTCGTTCTCGTCCGCTATCGTCCGGGGCGAAAACGGTGTGTTTTCTGTAAGTTGCTGGAGGCGCGGGGCGGGATCGAACCGCCGAATAAAGGTTTTGCAGACCTCTGCCTTACCACTTGGCTACCGCGCCGTTTCAGGGATTCTCTTCGCAACATACCACAGCATGCGGGCTGAGAGTTGCTGGGAAGTGCCTTATTGCCGGCGCTCGAAAGATTCCGCGGCAATCTGCGCGATGTCCAGCAAACGCGGAGGGTTCTGCGAAACCACCGCCAACGCATCCTGGAACATACTGTTACAGAACGGGCACGCGGCTCCGACCGTATTCGCCCCGGTAGCAACCAGTTCACGGGCCCGTGTTTCGTTCACACGCGCTCCCGTTGCTTCACCCAAAAACACGAGCCCGCCTCCCGCTCCGCAGCAGAAGCTCCGTTCGCGTGCGCGTGGTGGATCGACTACTTCAGCCGACCGGGCAATCACTTCTCGTGGGGCATCGTAGATACCGCGATATCGTCCTAGATAACACGGATCGTGAAATACAACCCGGCCATTTTTCTGTGCCGGCAGTTTGTCCGCGTGTCGCGCCAGAAACTCGCTGTGGTGCTCAACCGCGATATCTGCGCCGAATTCCCGCCAGTCATCCTGAATAGTGCGCACACAGTGCGGGCAGATTGAGACCATCTTCTTAACTTTTGCTTGTTGAAGTGCTGTGAGATTGGTTTCTGCAAGCTGTCCGAACACCAGATCGTTTCCAAGGCGCCGGACCGGATCGCCTGTACAGCGCTCCTTCTTCAGCACACCGAAGGATGTGCCGAGGTGCTTCATGACTGTTGCAAAGGCGCTGATGATCTCGCGGCCGCGCGGGTCGTATGCTCCCATGCATCCGAGCCATAGACAATACTCCTGGCTTCCGTCGAATACTGGAAGTTCCTGACGCGCAATAAATTTGTCGCGCTCTGCCTGCGAGAAGCCCATAGCGTTGCCGTTTCGCTCCAGGTTGAGGAACAGCTTGGTGCCGTAATCGTCCTCCCAGGTTCCTGTATTTACCGCACCGCGCCGCAGACCGACAATCATCGGCAGGTGCTGAATTCCGACGGGACATTGATATTCGCACGCGCCGCACGTAGTGCACTGAAAGATTGCGGTTTGGGAGATGGTGGCCGTCAAAATCGGCGTTTCATTCTGGTTCCCGTACTCGTTGAGATAGGCCCGCATACCGAGCGCGATCAACTTTGGATTTAGCTCCTTGCCGGTGTTATTAGCCGGGCAATGTTCCGTGCAACGGCCGCACTCTACACACGAATAAGCTTGCAGGGCCGTGATTTGTGAAATGTCCTTACCGGACACGATGCCAAAATCTTCATCACCGGAAAGCGGCGGGATATGGCTGAATCCGTTGCGATCAAGAAAGATTGTCAGCGGGCTCAGGATAAGGTGGAGGTGCTTCGTATGTGGAATCAGTGGAAGAAAGCCAATAAGCGTCAGTGTGTGAATCCACCACAGGACGTGTCCTCCGAGCGATGATTCCGGTACCCACCAGATGGGCATGTAGGTGACCATCAGAAGAAAAATGAGCGCGGCAATCACGCCCGATTCGTAGGAAAGCGGCTCTAGCCATTTCGGTCGTATCACGAAGCGGCGATAAGCAAGTCCGGCTATAGAGACGGCGCACACGGCGGCAAACGCGAAAGCAAACCAGTAATAGAACGCCCCGAAAACGGCATGGTAGTCGAGGAAGGCTCCGCCGAATCCCGAGGCGATATGGTTAAGGCTTACCAGCGCAAAAGCGCAAAAGCTCCAGAACACAAATGCATGTGCAATGCCCGGCCACGGGCGCTCGCGGATGACTTTCGCTTGGCACATGACGTCCCACAACAGGTGCCAAATTCTCCTACCGACCGGTTTCAGTTTGAAATCGGCATCAGGTTTGGCGGCGCGAATGCGCTCGATCACCCGGCCGAATCGCAACCAGAACAACCAGATGGAAACCACAATGAGCGCGAGAAGTATTCCACGGGAGACCCAACTGGAAGTCATAGGCGGGGAAATGTCGCGCGGCATCCTGGAGCCGGATTAGTAGCATAGAAGAACGTGAAATATGTCATTTCCGGAGCCGCTGGCTTCATTGGATCACACCTCTGCGACCGGCTCATCGAGCAGGGTCATGAGATTGTCGCAATCGACAACTTAATTACCGGCCACGTCTCGAATGTTGAGCACCTGCTTGGAAAGCCAGGCTTTCAATTAGTACAGCAGGATGTCTGCCGAAGTTTGAATCTGAGCGGCCCGGTTGACCGTGTGTTCCATTTAGCCTCGCTCGCAAGCCCGGTCGATTACCTTGCACATCCTATCGAAACACTTGAATCAGGCTCGACCGGCACACGCAATTTGCTCGAGTTTGCACGCCAGTACAATGCGCGATTTCTGCTTACGTCAACATCCGAGTGCTATGGCGACCCGCTCGAACACCCACAATCGGAGACCTATTGGGGAAATGTAAATCCGGTCGGATTGCGTTCCTGCTACGACGAGAGCAAGCGGTATGCCGAAGCGTTGACGATGGCGTATCATCGCGTCTACGATTTACGCACCAATATTGCGCGTATTTTTAACACCTACGGCCCTCGTATGGCCCTGAACGACGGGCGCGTCGTGCCTGCGTTTATCGATCAAGCGCTGAAGGGAACCAACCTGACCGTCTTCGGAGATGGCTCGCAAACCCGCAGTTTTTGTTTTGTTTCGGACCTCGTGGATGGCCTGCTTCTATTAAGCGAATCAGACGAACGGTATCCGGTGAATCTCGGTAATCCGGTCGAAATGTCCATCCTTCAATTCGCAAACGAGATTCGCGCACGCTTCAACAATTCGATCGGCATCGACTTCAAACCTCTACCGTCGGACGATCCGAAATTGCGCCGGCCCGATATTGCCAAAGCCACACGCGTGCTGAGTTGGAAGCCGAAAGTAGCGTTGAGCGAGGGCCTGACGATGACGATCGATTACTTCCAAAAGAAAGCCACGCTAGATGGTTCGCCACGCGAAGCCGCAACCGTCGGTAGCAACCCGCGGCCGGACCAGATCAGCGCATAGCTCCGAGAGCGCTAAATGTGGCAGTGCCGCAGCCCTCGTTTGGCGAGGTACTGTTGATGATATTCTTCAGCCCGGTAGAATGTTTGAGCGGGCTCAATCGCCGTCGCGATAGGACGGCGGAACCGTCCCGAGGCGTCCAGTTTGGCCTTGGAAGCGCGTGCGGCCTGCTCCTGCTCCGGCGTGTGGAAAAAAATAATCGTGCGATACTGCGTGCCTGTATCAGGTCCTTGCCGGTTTACTTGTGTCGGATCGTGCGAATTCCAAAACACATCCAGTAACTTGTCATAGCCGACTTTTTCGGGATCGTATTCTACCTGGACGACTTCGGCATGGCCAGTCTGGTCGGTGCAAACATCCTTGTACGTAGGATTCAGTGTGTGGCCACCCTCGTAACCCGAAACAGCATCCAGAACGCCATCAATCTCGCGAAAGGTTTGCTCCACTCCCCAAAAACATCCGGCGCCAAACGTCGCTTTTTCCTTCATACTTCCATTTTCGGTTATCGTCATTGCACATGTATGGTTATCGATTCCGATTTCGAGTGACCGGCGCCATCATCCGCCGTGATCGTATAGGTGGTTGTTTTTTTGGGGGCGATCTCGATGCAGTGATGATATGAAGGTTTGGTGTCGCCTACCGGTGGATCTATCTTTACGTTTTTGGCATTTAGAACGCCGTAACAGAGTTCCGTCGATTCGCCGCGTTTTAGGAAGCCGGTGTCTGCGCCGAAGGTACTGAAGCGAATTTCTCCTGAACCGTAGATCTGCTCGACCACACGCTTTCTGGCAGCTTCGCGCTCGGCCTGAATCCGTTGCATCGCTTCTTTGTTGCTTTGGTATCGCGAATAGAACGTCCATGCGACATAGAGAGCGGCAATAAGCACCCCAACAGTAGTAAATGGCAAAATTTTCGACAAAAAAGATTTACGTGCCGGTTCAGGCGGTGGCGGCGGCGAATCGGTAATAGCCATACACACTAGACTGACGTGGAAGCGGAGAAGGTTTCCGTCCCCCGCGCGGCATGGCTGGATCTGTCGGCCGTACACGAGTACAGCCGGCGAAAGGTATGCCGAAATTAATGGGCAAGCCGCTCAATCAACAACGCTGGGCGTTGGTCCGGAAAAGGCAGTTGCATTCGGGATATACTTCCCCCTACACAAGTCAGTAACGCAGTCATTTGATTTGTACGCAGGAGGACGCAACTGTGCGAACACTCTCAATAGTAGCGATCGCGATCATCTTATCAACTTCCGGCTCCGCCATTGCAGCCGATGTGACGACCGGTCAAGCTCTTAACATTCCAAATCTGAAATACGAGAAATATAAGCTGGCGAATGGATTGGAGATCATTCTTCACGAAAATCACCGGCTTCCGCT
>DAISJE010000078.1:0-12306 GCA_036821665.1 Bryobacteraceae bacterium
GGCCGGACAAACATGCGCATGAACTGCTCATAGGGCAGCCACGTCGAATCGCCTGGATCTCGTTTTTCAAACGATAGAAGGTCCACGAAAACGGGGTTAGGTCCTACGAAAAGAACATTGAAGGGCGTGGCATCTTTCAGCCCGTAGCCGGCTGGTAAGGAAGCCTCCGCCAGGTCGAGCGTCAACTCGGCAGCCGCGTGCAACATTTCCGGCGGCCATTCGTAAGCATAGGAAGGAAACCAGACCCGATCATGCTCGAGCATGCCGCCTCCAGGGCCAAATGATTCACAAATGGCTTGGGATCGGGGAGCAAGATGCTCGAACACTTCAACTTCCGGCACCTCTCGAGTACCTACCAGACGTCCGGTGTGGATAAATTCGCGAGCGATATCGGAGCGCAGAAAATCGCGCACCGCGGGATAGGCTGTAGCGGATACCTTTCGAAAGACGCGCGCCTGTGCTCCAAAAACGGTCCCGTCAGGATCCCGGAAAGAAGCTATTTGCCTGTTGAGCCCTTGATGGGCCGCTGTTGAAACCGGCTCCGAACCGGGTGTCAAAAGCCCATCGGTCACAGATCGGTCCGCTTGCCCTTGGCTCTCTTTCGAACCTTATTAAGAAAACGACGGAAATAAAAACTGCAGCCGATAAGTGCGGCCGTGATAGATTGCCAGATCAACGAGCCAGTGCCCGGATCAATATAGGCCAAAATCGGGGTCATTTCCTGATGAACTCCTTTGCTTTCGAAATTAGAGCCCAGCTTGTGAACGTCGAAGCGAAGGCGGCCAATTTAGAAATTGGTCATCCTCTCCTCTCGCGTTCATTACAGTTAGAGTACAACAAAGATAAATTTTAATTTAAAAAAAGGTACCACTAGTCCTCCTCATCTGTGCTGTCTATTGCGTACCTGCCGCGAACGCGGCCTCGCGATGCCAATGTCATTTAGTTTTCCCGAATCTGGGAAGGGTTTGGTGGGGCAGCTCCCTGAGCTGCGCCGGGCGCCCTCGCCCGGCTGTTCGAGAATTCAACAATTTAAAGAGGCCGAGGACGCATCGGCCGCAGGACGGGGATTCTGCTCCACCAAAACTAAATGACATTAGTCCCGCGATGCTGCCCTTATCAGTTTGTCACGAGGCCTTTTCGAACGAGCGTTTTCAGCAACTTGGCTTCGTCGGACAATTTACAGTTCGTTTACAGAGCCGCGACAACTCAGGCCTGAACCAAACCTTACACTCCAGTCATAGATTCCGCCGGCACGACCGGATGGAAACTGTGATGGCACTACAATCACCTGTTAAAACACACCGGGCGGGACGGAAGAAAGTTGTTTTCTTCTTTCCCGCCTTTTCAAGCCAGGAAGCGACGGCACCGTTGGGAATTCTAGCGGTAGCGACTCCCTTGCTCCGAGCGGGGTACCAGGTCCGGATCGTCGATTCGACCATCACACCCTGCTTTCAGCAACGCGTCCTGGAAGAATTGCGCGATGCGCTATGCCTGGCGGTATCGCTGGTCACTGGCCCGATGATCCGCGAAACGGTTCAAATCGCCAAAGCGGCGAAAGAGTTGTATCCGGATAAACCGGTCATTCTAGGAGGCTGGCATCCCTCGCTTTTGCCGGACCAGACGCTGGCGGCCAAGTATATCGATGTAGTCGTGAAAGGCCAGGGCGAAGATGCCTTGCTGGAAATCGTTCAGCACATCGAGGCAGGCGAGTCTCTGAAGGGGATTCCCGGAGTTGGGTTCAAAGAAGGCGGCCGTTTGATGTTCAATACTCCCCGGCCGCTGAAGCCGATTCGCGAATTGCCGCCGAAGGCATATCACCTGGCCGATTTTGACGCCTATGAGCGCGTATGCGGACGGCGCTGGGCAATGTACACATCCAGCTTGGCTTGTCCATTCAATTGCGCCTATTGCACAAACGACGGCCTTTATGGCCGGAAATGGAATGCTTTGGATGCTGAACAAGTCGTTGCGGAAGTTACCGATCTGGTCACGCGCTACCGGTTAAAACTCCTCTGGGTTGTCGACGACAACTTCCTGGTTGATCGCAAGCGCGCAGTCGACATTGCGGAAGGACTGGTGAGGAGCGGAGTCAAGTTCGACTGGAGCATTCAAGGCTCCACGAACCTTGTTACGCGATTTACAGTCGAAGAACTCAAGTTACTAAGACGCGCTGGTCTATCCCAGGTCTCACAGGGCGCCGATTCGGGCTCCCCTAAAGTGCTGCACCTGATGAACAAAGATTTTCAAAGGCTCGATACGATCTACAAAGCAGCCGACCTTTTGTCACAGGCCGGCATACGCCCGTCTTTCAACATGATCTTCGGCTTCCCGGGCGAAGGCGAGGCCGAGCAGCGCGAATCTATACAACTGATCATGAAGATCTGCCGCCAATATCCGGCTGCAGAGTTTTGGACTAACATTTTTACTCCCTACCCCGGGTCGCCGATTATGAATCGGGCTTTCGAGTTAGGGATCGCTGTACCGAACACGCTGGAAGGCTGGGCGGACTACTTTCCTCGCTACACGACACTGCCTTGGCTGAAAGGTAAGAAACATCGGCGTGTTCAGACCATGCGTGACTACCTGCGTATCGCCTTCAACCGCATTCCCATCGGTGTACAGCGGAGACACCCGCTGAATCGTTTGGTTCAGACCGCGATCAGCGCACCTGCGCGCTGGCGTTTAGACCATGACATCTACGCAGCGCCATTTGAGCTCTGGTTGAAGAATGCCGCGAACAAGTGGTTCCCTCCAATGAAGCCAAAAGTAGACGCTCATCAGCTATCGGCGGAGGTTGTCTCGTGCTAAAGAACGCCGCAGCGCAGATTGACGTTCTGCTGACGCACAGCAATCACCTGTTCAACGACCCAAAACAGGCGGAGAAAATGCAGCCCTATCCGCCCTTGCAGACGCTGCTGGCAGCCTCGGTGCTTCGAGCGGCGGGTCTAAAGGTGGGCTTTTGCGATGTGGCATTTGATGTTCCTGAACAACATTTTGAGGAGATGCTGCGCGCCTGCGCGCCGCGTCTGGTAGTTGTTTGCGAGGACGATTTCAACTTTCTTTCAAAGATGTGCCTGGGCCGCAATCGCGAGCTCGCATTCCGTATGGCGCAGCTTGCGCGACGGCACGGGATGACGATTGCCGTCCACGGCGCTGACGCTTCCGATCATGCGGACGAGTACGTCCGCGCTGGTTTTCATTATGTTCTGATCGGCGAAGTCGAAACCACGCTACTCGAGCTGGCGCAGGGAGCGCCAGTCAGCGAGATTGCCGGACTAGCCTACTGCGTTTCCGGAACTGGCAAATTGCGGTACACCGTCAAGCGCCCTCTTCGCGAAAGTCTGGATACGCTCCCCCGCCCTGCCTGGGATTTAGTCGATATGGACCGGTATCGACAGGCATGGTTGAATGCGCACGGCTTCTTTTCCTTGAACATGGTTTCGAGCCGTGGTTGCCCGTTCAAATGCAATTGGTGCGCAAAACCGATCTACGGAACCACATACCACGCCAGGGCGGCACGATCCGTGGCCGAAGAGATGCTCTTCCTGAAGCAGGAATATGCGCCCGGCCACATCTGGTTTGCCGACGACATCTTCGCGTTATCGTCGCGGTGGACCAACGAATTCGCTCAAGCCGTCGAAGATCTCGGAGCGCAAATTCCATTCAAGATGCAATCGCGCTGCGATTTGATGACGCGGGAAACCGTACGCGCGCTGAAAAGGGCCGGTTGTCATGAAGTTTGGATGGGCGCGGAATCGGGCTCGCAACGCATTCTGGATGCGATGGATAAAGGGGTTCGTGTAGAAGAGATCTACGCGGCCCGTGAGAACCTGGCACGCCACGGAATTAAAGCGGGCTTCTTTTTGCAATTTGGCTATCGGGGAGAGACCTGGGAAGACATTGAAGCCACCGTGCAAATGGTAAGAGACACGCAACCCGATGATATCGGCGTATCCGTGTCGTACCCTCTTCCGGGAACAAAGTTCTATCAGTTGGTTGCGTCCGAAATGAAAGCCAAGCTGAACTGGTCCGACAGCGGCGATCTCGCAATGATGTTTCACGGAACATATTCCAGCGGCTTTTATCGGGCCCTCGCCGATGCGCTGCATTTGGAAGTTCGCCGTAATGGAAGCCAGGAAGCCATTCTGTCCGCCTGGTCGCGGGTGCACGAATTAGAAGCGGAGGCCAACTGCACAGAAGCCGGAGTCGCATCGTGAAGTTGCTTCTCACGCACGGATACTTCCTTTACGAAGATCCTAAAGAACGAGAGATCATGAAGCCCTACGTTCCGCTGGGCATTCTATATCTCTCTTCGCATCTGCGCCGGAAGGGCTTCGAAGTCGAGATCTACGATTCTACGTTCGGATCAAAAGAAGAGCTGTTCCGGATTCTGCGCGAGGGCCCCCCGGCAGTGCTCGGAATCTACGCAAACCTGATGACGCGGACGAACGTGCTGGAGATTGCCGGCGTCGCGCGTGGCGGCGGTTGGACAGTGATGCTCGGCGGCCCGGAGCCTTCGAATTACCCGGAGCAGTATTTGAATTCCGGCGCTGACCTGATCGTCGCCGGCGAAGCTGAA
The DNA here is from genome assembly GCA_036821665.1 of Bryobacteraceae bacterium. GTDB lineage: Bacteria > Acidobacteriota > Terriglobia > Bryobacterales > Bryobacteraceae > Bog-105. The sequence goes on from DAISJE010000078.1 coordinate 4,580, forward strand.
CTTACTGTCGAGAGGCTGCTGCAAACTGGATTTCAACCGGCGTGCTGGCCGGACATAAACGGCATTCTCTTTCGCGCTGCCGATGGTTCTTTGGTAAAGACGCCGCCCGCGGCGCAAATCAAAGACCTGGACGCACAGCCTTGGCCCGACCGTGAGCGCGTCAATATCGAACGCTATCTGGCTACCTGGCGGAAGCACCACGGAAAAGGTTCCGTATCGTTGATTACCGCCCGTGGATGCCCATATCACTGCAACTGGTGCAGCCACTCGGTCTACGGAAAAACGCATCGGCGGCGCTCTCCCAAAGCCGTGGTGGATGAAGTCGAGTGGGTATTGGAGCGGTACTCGCCGGAGATGCTTTGGTTAGCGGACGATGTCTTCACCATCCATCACGGCTGGCTCTTTGAATATGCGGCGGAGATGCGGCGTCGGGATTTGCAAATCCCATTCGAATGCATAACACGCGCCGATCGTGTAAACGAACAGGTTATTGAAACTCTTGCCGTCCTTGGATGCTTTCGCGTGTGGATCGGGTCAGAAAGCGGCTCGCAGCGCATTCTTAACGCCATGCAGCGCGGCGTAACGGTAGCGCAAGTGCGCAATGCAGTCGCTCTCTGCAAACGAAGTGGAATTCAAACCGGCATGTTCCTGATGTGGGGATATGACGGCGAAGAAATCGAAGATATTCAGGCAACGGTGGATCATGTCAAGCAATGCCGCCCTGACGTCTGCTTTACTACGGTTTCGTATCCGATCAAAGGAACGCCCTATTTCGAGAAAGTCGCGACGCGTGTGGTCTCTAGTCGCGACTGGAGTCGAAGCAGCGATCGCGATCTGTCCATCAAAGGAAGGCATTCCAGGCGTTTCTATCAACACGCGGACGACTTGTTGCGCAGCGAGCTGGCTGAGAATCCGGATCCGCTAAAAGTGCTGGCGGCGCATAATGGTCTGCGCCAGACCTGCCATGAAGTGGAGGCCTGAGGATGGGCACTCTCGCAAGCGCGGCATTTGATCGAATTGCGGAAGATTACGACGAGATCTGGACAAGATCCACGATCGGGCAATTGCAGCGCGCAGCCGTATGGCGCTACGTAGATCCATGGGTGAAAGCAGGCGACAAGCTTCTCGATATCGGCTGCGGAACCGGTGAAGATGCTCTCCACTTTACGCAGCGAGGCGCACAAGTGGAGGGAATCGATGCTTCTCTAAACATGGTGCGAATGGCGCGTACGCGCGGCGTTCAGGCCCGCCGGCTTGCGATTGAGTCTCTTTGCGAGCTAAGCGGTACATTCGACGGCATCATTTCAAATTTCGGCGCTTTGAATTGTGTGCACGACCTGAAGAGTGTAGCGTCTGCTCTCGGCCATCTTATACGCCCCGGCGGCTATCTGGCTATCTGCGTTATGGGAGCGTGCTGCGCTTGGGAAACAATCCACTTTTTCCGGCGAGGCGATTTTCAGAACGCCTTTAGGCGATGGCGGCGCGAAAACATTCGATCTGCGCTGGGAGTCCCTGTGGCCTATCGGTCGGTGAACCAGTTCCGCAGAGCCTTTCGGGACCAATTCAAACTCACGACTTGGCACGGGATCGGCATCTGCGTCCCACCCTCGTATGTAAACGGTCTGTCGGAAGCGCTGCTGGCGCAACTCGGCGAACTCGATGCCCGCATTAACAGCTGGCCGCTGCTGCGCGCCCTTTCCGATCACCGGCTGATCTTATTCGAGCGCTTATGACTTTGGAAGTCCAGGCCCGGAATCGCTTTCTTCAGGAATACCGGGCGATTCGCCACGACGAGGGTCGGGGATCAAACGATCCTGCGTATTACCGCGCGCTCCCGTATCGCGATCTGACGAATCGAAATTGCGCGATGTGGAAAATGCGGTCAAAAACCTACGACTATTTCGAACGTAAAATCCTCGGCGTCACGGAGAGGCAACTAAGAAGACCGCTCGATATTCTCGACCTGGGCGCCGGGAACGGATGGCTGAGTTATCGTCTGTCGTTACGGGATCATCATCCCGTCGCTTTGGATATTTTTTCCGATTCGCTGGACGGTTTACTGGCAGCTCGGCATTATCCTCGCGGCTTTCCAGCGGTTGAAGCGGATTTCGGCTGTCTTCCATTTGCGTCGGATAGCTTTGACCTCGCCATCTTCAATTCGTCGCTTCATTATTCGACGGACTACGCCGCCACTCTTGCCGAGGCCCGCCGCTGCTTGCGCTCTTCCGGCGCAATCGTCGTTTTGGATTCTCCAGTCTACAGAAAACATGCAGACGGCGAAAGAATGGCGCGCGAACGGCACCGCCAATTTGCGGAACGTTACGGATTCGCCTCTGATGCTATTCCCAGCATTGAATTTCTGGACGAGCACGCTCTGAATTCGCTTGCGGAAACTTTAAATCTGAGTTGGAAGATCTGGCGACCTTGGTATGGGTGGCGCTGGCATCTGCGGCCTTTGAAAGCGAAGCTGCGCGGGGCGAGGCCGCCTTCACGATTCTGGATTCTGGTCGGAGTATTTAACGACCGATGATTATCCTTCTACATCCACGTTCTACGAAACCGAAGAACCGCCGGTTCCCGCTGGCAATTCTGACAATCGCCGCTGTGCTGGAGGGCAAAGAAGAATACGTCTTGGTCGACGGCAATCTGGACAAGCAGCCGGAGCGCACCATCGACCGCATTATGGCCGAGAGCGGAGCGGCGATGCTTGCGGTTAGCGTAATGCCCGGACCGCAGATGGCCGCGGCTATTCCCATCTGCCGCGAATTTAGAAAAAAATATCCTGGCGTTCCGATCGTATGGGGCGGTTACTTCCCTTCCCTATACACCGATGCCGCGCTCAATGCCTCTTATGTCGATTTCGTTGTACGCGGCCAGGGCGAAGATACTTTTCTTGAACTGCTGGCCGCGCTGCGCGGCAATCGCAGATTCGCGGGAATCGCCGGGTTGTCCTATAAGGATGATTTCGGCTTACACGTCCATAACGCCGAGCGCCACCTGCGTTCACCGAATGATTTTCCGCGGCTTCCGTATCATCGTCTGCCGTTCACGGAAAGATATCTCCTGCCCACATTTCTGGGACGACGCACTGCGGTTCACCAGGCCAGCATCGGGTGTCCGTACCGCTGCAAATTCTGCGGCGTCGTGCCCATTTATGATGGACGTCAAAAAACGGAGAATCCCGAGCGCACGGCTGAGATTCTGACTCTTCTGAAACGTGAATATGGCATCGATGCCGTTCAGTTCTACGACAACAACTTCTTCCTGAACGAGACTCATGCGAGAGAACAGGCGGAGCGGCTCACGCCCTTAGGCTTGCGTTGGTGGGCCGAAGGACGAGTCGATGCGGTCCTGCGCTATAGCGACAGCACACTTCGAGCCTTGCACAAAGCCGGAGCCACAATGATCTTCTTCGGCGCGGAATCGGGTTCGGACCGAGTCCTGCAGCAAATGAACAAGCGCATCACCAGCGGGCAGACGCTCGAATTGGCAGGGCGTCTCAAGCAGTTCGGAATCGTACCTGAATTTTCATTCGTGTTTGGAAACCCGGAGGATCCGGCCGGCGATACGCGAGAGAGTATCCAATTTATCCGCCGGATCAAACGGCTAAACCCGGATGCCGAAATCATTGTGCAGCACTATGTGCCGATTCCTCATCCGGACGGAATGTACGGCAACATTGATGAAAAAATTCAGCTACCTCGCACGCCGGAAGAATGGGCCAGCGAGCGTTGGTATAACTTCACGATCCGGCACGACCCAAGGCTGCCTTGGCTTCCGCGGCGAATAAAGAACAGAATCGATAATTTCGAACTCGTGATCAGCTCGCGCTGGCCGACCATCCAGGACATTCAACTGCCGCGGTGGGGGCGCGCGACTTTGAAACTTCTCAGTAGCTGGCGCTATTGGTGCGGATTCTACAGTTGGCCCGTCGAGTTGCAGTGGGCTCAACGTCTGATTGCCCTTCGGAAACCTCGGCTAGAGAGCTTGTGAATGCGTGTTGCCGCCCTCGAAGGGCACAGGTTGTGGGCGTCCACATACGACGCGGGCTTAAATCCTATTCTCGCGCTGGAAAGACGAATGCTGGCGGATCTTCTCACTCCGGTTGACGGCGAATGTTTCGTTGATGTGGCTTGCGGCACGGGGCGCTGGATGACGTATCTGCAGCAATATGGTGCTACTGTTTTGGGCGTCGACGCATCGCCGGAGATGCTCGCAAAAGCCTCTTCCAAACGAGCCCTGAAAGGCAGAGTCGCTTTGGCGGATGCGGCAAGTTTGCCGTTCCGGGACCGTGTTGCCGGCGTAACCCTGTGTTCTTTTGCCGCTGCCTATTTTCCCTCGTTGAAAGCCGCTATGGCGGAGATGGCCCGAGTCACCAGAACCGGCGGAAGAGTTGTGCTCAGCGATCTTCATCCGGCCGCCGTTGCTGTCGATCGCCCGCAGCAGCGGCGCCAGCCGTCGCGGCTGGCTGGACCCGATCGTTCCGCCTGGACGGATTGGTGTACGAAATAGAGCACATGAATCCATCTTTAGACGATTTTCATACTGCGGCGAGGCAGGCTAATCTCCAACTTCATATGCAGCTCGACGCTCCTTTCGGCGATTCGGAGCGTTTGATTTTTCGCGCCGCCGGCAAAGCTCATATTTTCGCTGAACTGTCTTTTGTCCCGGCGGTTTGGATTGGAATTTGGACTAAAGTATGACGCTGTCAGGCGCGCGCGTGGCCCTCAGCGCTTCCGAATCGGTTCAGGCTGACATTACCATAGCGGGACGTCACATTCGCTTTGGGGAAAGTAGTAGTCATCGCGCATTCAACATGCGCGGATTTCTGATTTTGCCCGGCCTGATCAACGCGCACGATCATTTGGAGTTCAATCTATTTCCACGGTTGGGGCGCAGGCATTACCGGAACGCCTCGGAATGGGCGGCAGATATATATCATCCGGAACAATCGCCTCTCAAACAGCACCTTCAAATGCCGAAACCTGCGCGCCTCGTATGGGGCGGTCTGAAAAATCTGCTCGCTGGCGTTACTTCCGTTTCGCACCACAATCCCTACAACGCTGTCGTATTTGAGCGCCGGTTTCCCGTACGCGTCGTCAAGCGCTTTGGGTGGGCTCATTCGCTAAAGTTCTGTTCCAACATCGCAGAACGATTCCGCCAGACACCGCATGATGCTCCGTTTATTATTCATGCCGCTGAGGGTAGCGACCTCGAAGCCCGGCGGGAGATTTACCGGATTGATGAGAAAGGCGCATTAGGTCCGTCGACCGTCATCGTCCACGGCGTCGCAATGGAGCGTGAAGAGATCTGCCTTTTAAAAACTCGCGGCGCTGCGGTTGTTTGGTGCCCAAGCTCCAATTGCTTTACGCTTGGCAGAACGCTTTCAGGCGAGGTACTTCAGGCAGGCATCCCACTAGCTCTTGGAAACGATTCTGCCCTTACTGCCGACGGCGACTTTCTTGATGAACTTGCAGCGGCGCGTCGGCACATCGATGTCTGCCGGATATACGAAATGGCGACCGGACAAGCCGCGCGGATTTTGCATCTCGACTCAGGAGAAGGAAGCATTCAGGATGGTGGACTAGCGGACCTGGTGATCGTTAGAGATGAAGGGCAAAGCCCGGCGGAAGCACTGCTTCTGCTTCGGCCGGAGCTTGTAATGGTCAACGGGCAAATTAAGCTCCTGTCTTTCAAAATGGCCGCGCGGTTGAATCTCCGTAACATGACGCGATTCGAGACCATCGATGTCGAGAGCCGCGGACGATCGTTAGTCGACTTCCCGGTCGCAGCCGCGAAAGAAGAAGCGGTCAAATACTTGGGAAATGAGTTGCGCTTAGCCGGAAAGAGGATAACCGTGTGAGCCCGATTCTTGAATCCGTACCGATCGTCATACTCTATCCGCACAGCCGTTGCAATTGCCGCTGCGTGATGTGCGACATATGGAAAGACAGCACCGAATCCGAAATTAGCGAAGCGGAGTTGGCGCGCCATTTATCCGATTTCGAGCGGCTGTCCGTCAAGTGGGTTGTGCTGTCCGGCGGCGAGCCCCTCATGCATTCCGATTTGTTTCGTCTTTGCGCGCTGTTAAAGAAGCGGAATATCCGGATCACGCTGCTCAGCACCGGCCTGCTGCTGGAGCGCCACGCAGCCGCGATCGTCGATTCCATCGATGACATCATCGTCTCGCTCGATGGACCGCCCGAAATTCACGATCGGATCCGGCGCATTAAAGGCGCATTTGCGCTACTGGAACGCGGTGTTGCGGCAATTCATAATCTCCGGCCGTCGTTCACGATTTCAGCGCGATCGACCGTTCAACGCCAGAATTACTTGTGCCTCCGCCGCACAGCGACGGCTGCAAAGCGCATTGGGCTCGACTCGATTTCCTTTCTGGCCGCGGATGTGACGTCCGAAGCCTTCAATCGAATTAATGGTTGGAATCTGGCTAAGCAAAATGAGGTTGCTCTTCAAGAAAGCGATATCGCGGTTCTGGAGGAAGAAATCATGCATCTTATTGCAGAGTGGGGCGCCAGCGGTTTCGTTCGGGAGAGCCCGGAAAAGCTATCGCGAATTGCGCAGCACTATCGCGCCCATCTGAACCTTTCCCCGGCCATTGCGCCGCAATGTACCGCGCCTTGGGTGTCGGCGGTAATTGAGTCCAATGGCAGCATGCGACCCTGTTTCTTTCACAAAAGCATCGGCAATCTGCAAGGCAGCAGCTTTGCGGAGGTTCTGAATAGCCCCGAAGCGCAACATTTCCGCCTCAATCTTGATGTCGCGACAAATCCCGTCTGTAAGCGTTGTGTGTGCTCGCTAAATCTTTAGCGCCTTACAAAGCTTTTACAACGGTCCAACAACATTCTTGCTTACCCGGCTTTACGCTCGGCTTAGATAGCAGATCTATCAGCAATGCCGCCGTTTAAGGAGCAGATGTGGGTGTGCAGTCCGTCTCCCTCTGGAGATTGTCTCTTGAAGCGAACATCATTCGCGAACAACCGTTGTTTTGGAAAGTAACCGGTTTACTGGAACGCTTCGCTGCGTGCATGTTGCTGATAGTGGTCTCCCCCGTATTGCTCTTGGCAGCCGTTACCATCATGATCCTGTCGCGCCGCTCGCCATTGATTATGCATCGACGGGTCGGTCACCGCGGCCGTGATATCTGGCTTTTGAAACTACGCACGATGTGGCCGGCGGCACGAGCTGGTCATTGCTTTTTGCCGTTTATCGAACCAGTAAGCGGCGAACTCGCCGCCGATGTCAAGAGCGAGCTTGATCCGCGAGTAACCAGCCGGTTTGCGGCGTTCTGCCGAAAGCACTCCATCGACGAATATCCGCAGCTCTGGCAAGTGGTTAAGGGCGAAATAGCATTGGTGGGGCCGCGCCCGCTGACGGCCCAGGAAATACAAACTTACTACGGCGACACGGCCATCGAGTTTCTCAGCGTGAAGCCCGGGTTGACCGGTCTATGGCAAGTTAGAGGCCGCAGCCGGCTCAAGCGCACGCAACGAACGCGTCTCGATCTCTTTATGATCCGTCGCTGGTCCCTCTCGTTGTATCTGATGATTCTGGCGGCAACCGTTCCCAGCGTTCTAACAGGAAAAGACGCCTGGTAATACGTACTGAGCCGCAGAAAATCGGGGACACTCCGGGCTAGCATCCGAATCGCCGCTGGAGTGAACCCCATTTCTGAGACAGAGCGGAGAGGGTACAGAATTTAAGGTGAA
>DAISJE010000079.1:0-12182 GCA_036821665.1 Bryobacteraceae bacterium
TGAATATAAACGAGCTGGCGAATTCGCTGAAGCCCGTTGTTCTGCCGGGCGAGGTCATGCGTGTTTTCATCCTTAAAGAAGGCAAGGAACATAACCAGGGCGTGGCCTACTTAGACGACGGCACGATGGTAGTGGTCGATAACGCGCGGCGGCTCATTTCTAAAACCGTGGATGTTACTGTGACCAGCGTTCTTCAAACCACAGCCGGGAAGATGATTTTCGGCAGATACGACGAGCGGGTGCAATCGTCCGGCATTGAACATCGCGCCGCTTCAGCAAGTTCGACCTAGGGCGAAGCACGCTTCGTTCGCGGATCGGGCATGCCCGGCCGCTACTGTGAAATCCGCAGGACTTCCGATGCGATCGAGTTGAAGGCAGCGGCGAGTTGGCCCGCATTGCCCGCGTAAGCGTACATGCCGGTAGGTTTGCTGGCATCGTAGGTCGATCCGGTGGGATCGTTGGCGATGCGTTTCAGAAGTACATTATCGAGTCCGCCATCTCCATCCAGGCCGATCGTGTAGATGAAGATGCCTTCGTTGCGAATCTGACGCGCGGCATCGTCGGCAGCGTTAGCTGAAACGGCGTCGCTATTGGATCCCGTAAAGATGATGTTATTCTGCGCGTCTCTTTGTACTGGCTTGTAACCGGTAGCCCAGGCGGAGTTCCCGTAGGCATCGGTATCCGGAATGTACTGGAACGTCTTTGCCAGATACTGCATATTTCCGAAACATGTAGTTCTCGGTATGACGATGACATTGATCGCTACCGGACTCAGGCTATAGATGCCGTCGTCATGGGCGACAAAGCCCTCCAGGGGCTTACCGCCATTGCACGCGCCACCGCTTTTGACGGGAAATCCGGCTGGAGCAGGACCGGCGGAAAAGCCGTTCGGCTCACCGTCGGTAAAGAATACGATCACATTCAACGCTCCGGGTTCGGCAACTTTCTTGATTTGCTGGTGAGCGGTATACAACGCGGCCGCCGATCCCGTGTTGCCGCCGCATTTCAGCTTGGCCAGCGTAGCATTCAGGTTGGGGCTTTGAGAGTCGAAGGTAAGGGTGGATGGAAAATCGACGCTTGCGTTACCCATAAACGTAATGAGTCCCATGGTGTCGCGCCCGTTGGAAAATTTAGAAACGAAGCTCTGGGCGGAAGCGACCATGGTGCCGCAAACCCGGCTCATCGAGCCGGATCGATCCAGAGTCAGGACGATATTGACGTCACGACGGGAGGCCTGTGCCGTCGTGGCCACGCTTGTGCTCTGGTGGCCTAGAAGGCCGAGAAAGTAGACCGGAAGGTCCGCAGTTGCCGAAACGGTCACCGTACGGATGTGTGTACCGGTTTCTTCGGCATCGGCCTTGAACGCCACATTTTTGCTCCCCAAAAACGATGCCGGGAAGTTAGCGTAGAAATATTGGCCGGCAATCGATTCGGCATTTTGCTTTTGCGCTGCGAAGTCCTCGCCAACATTCAGGGACCTGGCTCCGGCTAACGCGGCAGCGTCCGCGGCAGAGACGAGCCTCGCATGCGCAAAATAAGCCACCCCACCGTCAATCGCCAAGCCGATCATCGGCAATACAACAAGGAGAAGCAGTATCGAGAACAGGAGGAGCGCCGCACCGCGCTCGCCATATTTCTGATCGTGAAACGGAGCCGCGACCCTCAGGGAGCGATTAACGTCCTCGGAATTCCGCTTAGAAGACTGACCGCGCATAGGATCCTGTATTGCTGAAAGCACTCCAGTTGATGATCTGCGAGTGCAGAGTTACTTCGGAAACATAGGCATACTGTCCGGGCTGGCCCGGAGCAAATGTGATGCCCAAGCTCGGAAAGTTTGTCGCGATCAGCGATTTATTGTTGAGGTAATCGGAGAGCTGAATGACGCTCCCGGGCTGAAAATAGTTCGAGCTCGGACTGCCTAGCGAGGTTTGCACACTCGTACGGTCACCGAACGCCAGCAATTTCGTAAAAACATACTGGTTGCGGTTGAAGCAAGGGTTAGACGTTCCCGCAGCGGCGCAATCGGTATCGGTTACGAGCGTAATTGTCGAAAAGATTATGTATCCGCTTCCGCTGTTCTGCTGGATATTGATGTTCAGGTTACTTGCCAGGCGCTGCAAGAGCGCTGCGTTCGCGGGCTGCGTGAAATCGATTCCGTAAGCATACATGTGGCCGGAATCACGGCAGAGCTGGCTGATCTGTATCGCTCCCAGAAGATTGAATCCGAAAACGGTGGTCCCGAACAACAACGGAACCCAGACGAGCGATAACAGAGCAAATTCGATAAGAGCGCTTCCGCGCTCGTTCTGGTTGCCAATCTGCTGCATAGCTTAGGAGCTTGGCGGAGGGGGACTCTCGAGGACGTCGCTCGAGCTCGCGGTAAGGGAAATCGTCGTGGGACCGCCCGGCCAAACGAATCCCAGGGGATTCACCTGAACTCCTTTGACTGAGATCTCAATGATATTGCCTGCCACAGTGCCCGCAGCTCCCGGCACCGGCTTCGACGGATTCGCCGGGCTGTAGTAATTAACGTTGATTTTGCCGAGTCCCTCTTCACCGTCGAGAAACCCCATGGCGTTCTGCTGAACGACCGACTTGATGGAGTCCTGGGTCAGATTGTTGTTGGTTATCGCGTACCGCACTCCGCTGCCTGCGGCGTGCTGCAAACTGGCTTGTGCGAAGAAGATCCAGGAAACGTCCATAATCAGAAACAGGACGACTAATAACGGAAGGAGGACCAGCGCAAACTCGACGATTTCCGAACCGCGTTGGTCCCCCCACTGCCTAAAAAGAGCTCTCATAAGAGCGGCGATGAGCTACTGCATCGATTTCCGATTGCGGCGACGTTTGAAATAGAGCAGCAGAGTTGCGCCAGCGGCGACCCAAAGCCCAGCCTGCATGATCATGTGACCCATGGTTTCTCCTTTCGGGGCGATCTCAAGAACAGAGTGGGCTCGAGGCCGGGATTATCGCAAAAGGGGAGGGAAGCGCGGCTACCGGCCTAAGGGTTGCCGGCCAGCGCAGGTAAGCTCTTGAACAACTGAAGAAAACCGGGACCCGAGACGAGAATGGTCAAAGCCGGCATGCAGAAAAAGAAGATGGGGAAAACCAGCTTCACGCCAACCTTACCGGCCCGTTCCTCGGCTTCCTGTCTGCGCCGGATGCGTAGAAACTCCGACTGCGTTCGCAACGCTTCCGCAATACTCGTGCCGAAACGGTCGGTCTGAATGAGAATGGCGACCAGTTTCTTGAGTTCGTCTTCGCCCGTTCGAACAGCAAAATTTCTTAAAGCATCGATGCGGCTGCCGCCCGCCAGCATCTCCATATTTACGAGCGATAATTCTTCACTGATAGCCGGATGAAAGGTTTTGAACTCGCGGCTCACGTTCAGGATCGCCTTGTCGAGGGCGCATCCTGCTTCGGTCGAGATGACCAGCAGATCCAGGACATCGGGCAATGCCAACCGGATCTGCAGGCGGCGGCGCGTCACCAGGCGGCCCAGCACAAAACCCGGAAGTAAGTATCCTGCTACTCCTCCCATAATGGGGAGCAGTAGCCGGGTAAGTGGGTTCTCGGTGATGTAGTTCCGGCACACCAGGGTAATGAGGACAAAAAGCGCACAGCTCACCAGCTTCATGCCCAAATAAATAGAGATCGCATGGGGAGAACGGAATCCTGCCGATCCTAGCTCCAGCTTCATCACCTTGACGTCTTGCGGCGAGTGCGGGATCACACGGCCGACCGATCCGAGAAGTTTCGCTATGCCGGTGGCCGGTTGAGTTTCTAAGCTTGTCGAAGGAACATCTGTAACGACGGCCGCGGAAGTTGCCAACTGATCGAGCATGCTGACCGGTTTGACGAACCGGCGGTAACCGAAGAGCGTGATGGAGGCGGCGATGATCAGAAAGAGCAGAATACTGGCAAGAAGCAGCATGGGTCAGACCTTGATGTTCACTATTTTTCGAATGCAAAGATAACCAATCACCTGGCCGGCCGCTGCCCCAAAAAGCATCATCCTGCCAATGCGATCGCGCACCAGCACCATCAGATAATCGGGCGAAATAAAGAACAGCAATCCGCCGACGGCGATAGGCATAATGGCAAGGACCAGGCCCGTGATGCGGCCATGTGCGCTGGCCGCCTTTACCTGGCCTTTCAGGCGAAACCGCTCGCGGATGATATGTGCCATGGTATCGAGAATCTCGCTAAGGTTCCCGCCCGTTCCTTGCTGTAGCAAAATGGCGGAGACAAAAAAGCGGACATCGATCAGCGGCACGACCGCAATGAGTTTTCCAAGCGCTACTTCGAGCGAGGAACCCAGGTGCAGATCGTTCAAGACGCGCCGAAAGCACCCGACCAGCGGCTCCGGCGAATCAGCCACCAGCATCTCCATGCCGATGGTAAACGCATGTCCGGCGCGCATGGATCGGGAGAGGAAATTCAAAGCCTCCGGAAATTGCTCTTCGAACTTTGCAAGCCGCCTGGCGCGTTTGCGGAGCAGGATTAGTAACGGAACAACGCTGCCAAAGCAAAAAAGAATCGCAGGTATCAACTTGAAATAGGATGAGGCCGGAGAGAGAAATCCCAAGCAGAGACTTACGAGTCCCACTACTAAGCTCATCAGCACAAACTTCCCCGTGGTCCATGGCAGTCCGGCCTGTTCAATCAGCAGCGCGATGTGCGACAGCGCGCCGATTTCATTGAGAGCTTTACTGAGCCGATCGTTATCGGCTTCGGGCCTGAGCAAATCGGGCCGGCGCTTGCCTGCTTCGGACTCCGCGCCGGAGCATGGTTCGGACTTGCTTTTTTTGCCTGGATACCAGAAACGCTTGTCCAAGGCCAACACAAAGCAGTGTTACAAGGAACAAAACACCGAAGATGACGAGTAGAAGAACCATAACACCGCTATCTCAGCGATTCAGAGCTTTGAAAAAGACTTGCCAGAAGATCCAGGCCGGCTGCGCTTAAGCGCTCACTGAATTTCGGACGGACTCCCGTGGCGCGGAACCGTCCCATAACCCGGCCGTCCTTCGATATGCCCGAGCGCTCAAATACAAAGATGTCCTGGGTCGTGACCTGTTCTCCTTCCATGCCGACGCATTCGGTCAGGTGTGTCACCCGGCGCGAGCCATCGCTGAGCCTGGAGATCTGCACGAAGAGATCGACCGCCGATGCGACCTGTTGCCGGATGGACCGCAGGTTGATATTCGCGTTTGACATGCTCACCATGACTTCAAGCCTGCTGATAGCATCGCGAGGGCTATTGGCGTGAACCGTGGTTAACGATCCGTCGTGGCCCGTATTCATGGCCTGCAACATGTCGAGCGCTTCTTCGCCGCGGACTTCGCCAACGATGATGCGATCGGGGCGCATGCGAAGAGCGTTGATCAACAACTGACGCTGCATAATCGCGCCTTTGCCTTCGATATTTGCGGGACGCGTCTCTAATCTGGCAACGTGCGGCTGCCGGAGTTGTAGCTCGGCTGCATCCTCAATGGTGACGATTCGCTCATTCGGAGAAATAAAACCGGAGAGCATGTTCAGGAAAGTGGTTTTCCCGGCGCCGGTCCCGCCGGAAATGATTACGTTCAAGCGCGCTTTTACGGAGCACCTCAGCAGTTCCAGCATCGGATCGGTAATGGACTGATTACGCAGCAGATCCACCGGTTGTAGAGGTGTACGGGCAAAACGGCGTATAGAAAGCAGCGGGCCGTCAACCGCGAGCGGCGGGATCACGGCATTTACGCGCGAGCCGTCGGGAAGGCGGGCATCCACCATCGGAGAAGATTCGTCGATACGGCGTCCTACACGCGAGACGACACGCTCGATGATGCGCTGCAAATGTGCATCGTCTCGAAATTCGATGTTTGTGCGCTCGAGCTTTCCATTGCGCTCGACATATACCAGCCGCGGCGTTGTCACCAGAATGTCGCAGACAGTCCGATCGCGCAGCAATGGCTCCAAGGGTCCTAGACCAAAAATTTCATCGAGCACTTCATCGATCAACTGCTCTTTTTCGGCAAGGCTGAGCGGTGTTTTTTCCTCGTTTATCAGTTTGCCGATGACCGGCCGGATCTCCTGCCTAGCCTGCTCGCCGGATCGTGAGGCCAGCGCTTCCAGGTTGATGCGATCCAGAAGCCTCCGGTGAACGGAGAACTTCATGTCCTGGTATTGGACTGCCGATGCGTCCCGCGGATGGGGGCCGGGCGGCTCCGTCAGACGCGTTTGCAACCGTTGGATATCCGTGCTCGGAGTCATTATCGAAACAAAGAAAACTTTTTCCGGGATTTCGCCGATTCGATGCCCGCCAGTTTTGCCGTTAGCACGGAAAATTGCTGTGCGAGACGGTTATTTGCCGGCAGCAAAGTACCTGTCGAATAGGCCTGATACAAGCTCGGATAATCGTTGGGCAGCATTGCGTATAAGGGTCTTCCCAAGACTTTTTGCAGCTCTTCGTGCGTAATGTCCATCATCTTCGGGGTGCGATTGAGGACCAGTTGCAGCTTTCCGAGGTCCTCGCCCCGGTCGCGCAACTTTTGGGCGATGGTTTTCAAACCATGCAGCGCCGATACTTCGAGGACCGATATCAGCAGCAGTTCATCCAACTCCTGATAGAGTGCCGCAGCGACCTCGTTGAAGCTACGGCCAAGGTCGAGCACGACCCAATCGTGCTGTGTTCTCATGAACCGCACCAGCTTCCGAAGCTCGTCACGGCCAGGCGCAGCCTCATGCGAGAAGCCGTCCGGGCTAGGTATCACTCCGACACCCGGTTTCCACTCGGCAACCAGCGCCTTCCAGAGACTTTCGTCCAGCCGCGCCAGGTTCGTGACGGCATCCAGAACGGAGTAGGTGGTCGCTACTTTCATCAGAAAGCCGACCATGCCCGAGATGAGATCGAGATCGGCTAGTAAGACGGTCTGGCCGGTTTGGCTCTTTAGATCGGCAGCGATATGACAGGCCAGCGTAGTCGCTCCGCAGCCACCTTTTGCGGAAAGGAAGCCGATGACTTTCCCGCGCCGTTGCGGACGTTCGTCGTCCGCTTGAGAATCCATGACGCGTTCGAGAGCGGGACTGAATGTTTCGTCCCACGGAGGGTGGATAAACTCGTTAGCGCCTGCCCGCATGGCCGCGAGTATCGTCTGCGGGTCGTCGCTGGAGTGCAAGGCGACGATTTTGGTCTGGGGCGCCGATCTTTTTATGGCCCGAAGCGCATTCATTAGGTCGGCCCGGATGGCAGACAATTCGATCAAGAGGATTTCCGGGCGATCTTGACTGACCCGGTTCAGCAGCCCCGGCCAGTCACTTGGATTCTGTTCATAAATCGCGCACGGCTTTTCCGATTTTTCCAGAAGGTAAGCGACGTCCTGGCGCAGCAGGTCATCTTCAAGGGCCAATAAAAGATTTGCGGTCTTCATAAGGGTCCGGTTAGCCCTTGGGCGCGGGCGAAGGGCTGGAATCAGGGGGCGGTGTGCCTTGAAACAGCGGCTTAACTCCGAGGTCGGGTGTTCCGGTTGATGGAACCGGTGCATTCGAAGCGGGCGCCGGTTCAGACCAGTTCTTAAGCGTTTCCCAGGGGAGCGATTGAACGCTCGGCGTCTTTATCGTTTGGTCCGTTGGGTTCTGTGGAGCCGTTGTTGGCGCTCCTTTGATGAAGTCTTTTGGCATCTTCACTTCCGGAGCTTTCCCACCGGCAGGTATCGGGCGGACGAGCACCGGTGTGACGAGTACAAGAAGTTCACTGTTGGTCTTCTGCAGCGAACGCGATTCAAAGAGCTTGCCTAGCAGGGGAATACTTGAGAGGCCGGGAATTTTGTTCAGGTTCTCGGTGACGCGATTGTCGATCAGGCCTGCGATCGCGAAGCTCTGGCCATTTTCCAATTCGATTTCCGTTTGAACCCGGCGCGTGTCGAGTCCCGGTATGGTGTAACCGCTGATGGTCAGGCCCCTGGCGTAATCCAGAGAGCTGACTTCCGGCGTGAGCACAAGGTGAATGGTGCCGCGCGGCGTGAGCGTCGGCAAAAAGCGAATCCGGACACCGAACTCGCGGAACTGGATGGTGATCTGTCCGACTCCGGCGCCGCCGCCCTGTAAGGTCGGATAAGGGAATTCGCCACCCGCGAGAAAGCTCGCCGGGCGACCCATAACCGTTAACAGATTCGGCTCAGCCAGGATTTGCAGTAGCTGTTTTGTCTCGAGCGCTTGAATCGTGCCCGCCAGATTGATATCCCGGCGGAAAAAGAAAATGTTCAGCAGGTTGTTGAAATCGATGGTGAACGGATTCTGTGTAAAGTCGAATGTCGGCTGCTGTCCGAACTGGCCGGTGGAAACTGTGCCGATGGTGTTCGTAGCCCCGGTGCTGATGAGATTCGCTCCAAGCTGCTGAAGAGCCGTGCGGTCGACGCTGGCGAATCGAACCTTGAGCAGGACCTGGGTATCGGCTTCCGGCACTTTAACCCGCAGGAGATTGACAACCTTGCCGAGAGTGGAGGCGATTTCAACCGCACGGTCGGAGGCGGTGATGTCGTTAACGGTGCCACTCAGGAAGACACTTCCTTCGCTGAGGGTTAACGTGACATCCTGGCCCGGTAGCTCCTGCTTCAGTTCGTTTCGTACGGCTTCCGGCTTAGCCGCGTCCGCCACGATATGGACGTCGAACATGGTCCGTTGGCCGTTCACATCCCACAGAATGAGGCTGGTATCGCCCGGCGCTTTGCCGTTCACCAGCACTTCTGTTTTGCTGACAGCAACCGCTTCGGCCAGTTCCGGGTTAGCAACCGAGATGCGCTTCACCCCGGCTTCGTTCTGGAGAATGGTTGATTTGTTAATACCTACCGTAAGATCGGTTGGCGCACCGGCATCAGTGGCACCGAAGGAGAGTTGCAGGGCCATGCCGGCCACGACCGCTGCGGTGAATAATCGGTTCTTCATCTGATTCCTTTGCGGTTAGCGCACATCGAGCTTCTGCTCGCTCCGCTTCGTTCCGTTAAAGACCTCGACTGTCGTGTCCGGCTTTGGCAAAGCTACGGGAGGGGGTGCCACAATGCGCGTGACACGAACTGTTGTCGGTGTAACGCTCTGGCCGAAGAGGGCCGCTACGGATGTTCCGTGGGTGGTCTCTTGTTTCGTGTCAAGAGGGTTTCTTAAAACGAGCTGAACCTTGGTTTCATTGCTAGCGAGACTTAAAATTTCGGCTTGATCCGGAGTAACTAAGAGGTTCACTACCTGCGCTTCTTCCGGCTTTCCATCGGCTCTTTTGTCGATCTTCTGACCCGCGGAGAGTACTTCGATATTCTGCAACACGGTTCTGGAGAGAACGCCGTTGGAACTAATAGAAGAACTCGGATTACCCGCAATAATCACGTCGACACGCATGCCTGGCACAACAAAACCTGCCAGGCCCACCACCTGATCGACTTTCAGCGCTACAGCGCGCTCGCCGATTGGAATCATGGCCGCGAGTCCGGCCCCCGCGCCTTTTTGGGCAAGCCGGTTTGACATGATCGGCTCGTCCTCATAAATGGCGGAGATCACGCCGCGGCCGACGGCTTCCTGCGAATTGTTAACGGCCTGTGTGGGAATCGCATCCGCCGATTGAATCCAGCGCAGGTCTGTGTCGCGTATCAATGCACCGACCTGCAAGTTATGCGAGGCCACTAGCAGGCGATGAGTCGGAACCGGCTTGTTGCCGGCGGCCATAACATTCGCAAGAACAAAATGATAGACCAGCAAGCTCGCGGCGCCCGCGACTACTAGCGCAAACAGGAGAACGGATGCGAAACGGCGGTTCATGAAAGTAGCCATTACGGGAGCGGATAGCAGAGGACCGCTCCCGGTAAGTTCTTTACTTTGTAGCTGCGGTTGCGAGTCTGGTATTTATGCGGGTCCAGACTGCGTTCAGGTTCGTGGTGACTGTTGCAAGAGCCGCAGTCGCGGCGAGCCCGATAAACGCCAGGAGCAGAGCGTATTCCACCAGATCCTGTCCGTCCTCTTCTTGCCAGAATGCATTCATAAATGAATGAAACATTGATATCTTCCTTCCTTTGTGATCTACTGCCGAGCCAGCTTCCTCATCCGTCAGGACGGATTGACGTCTAACTGGTCTCGCATAAGGAAGTGCGACAAGGTGGTGGTATTTTCTAATCGCTCGGGTGGGAAGCGGGAGTAAGAAAGGTCTGGGTCAGATGCCGAATCGGGGCATGAGCGGCAAAAGATAGAGGAGTGAACCAAGCGCGATCAGAACGCCATGAGGCATGCGCAGAGAATCAGAGCTTCGAACGTCCAGCTCGGAGTTGCCGCGGTGAGGCAAACGGAACTGGGCAAACTCTCTCAATAAAAACCACAAGTTCAGGCACACGCTGGTGAAACGCCCTTTCAGAATGGCGTACACTGCGGCCGCTGCGCCGCCAACAAGGGCAGTGGCTACGAAGATGAGCAGCCAGTTTGCGGGACCGACCAGGCTGCCTAGCGCCGCCATCAGCTTTACATCGCCTGCTCCCATGCCCCGCAGCAGATAAAGAGGCATGTAGATTCCTACCGCACAGAGTAATCCTAAGCCGGCCGTTACTGTGCCGTGCATTTGGAAGAAAAAGGCATTGAGACCGAATCCGAGAATCATACCGGAAAGGTTCAGCCAGTTCGGGATACGTCGAAATCGGATGTCGTAGACGGCTGCGGTTATAACGAGAGCTGCTAATACGGCGCGTAGGAGCAGCGGGACGTTATGCATGACTGCGAGTTAACAGGCAAAGAGTTGTAAGCGATCGCCAACCGCCGTATGCGAGTGGAGGATCGTGCCTACCGGCAACTCTATTACGGATTGCGCCTTTAGACATATGGCAATCCGGCGCGGTTTTAGATTAGAAGCTAACTTTCTAACCCGGAGCTGCTTGTCAACAAAGATGGAATCGATGGGCATTCGCATTCCAAACGTGTGAATCGCTTCGCACGGATTGATCCAAACGGCAGAAGCGGCATTTCTAGCTTGCAACAGGCCGCGACGGCGCTCTTTGCTAGTGCCTGCGAGACGAACACGATCGGCCAGAGTTGAACCGCGGTCCCGATTTACGAGTATGAACTCGCGCATGACTCTTTCCGTGAGAGTGGGGAGGGCGGTGGGGACTTCTCAGATTGAGAAACCGCTTGCTGGCGCGCGCGGCTCAGAAAGCACGACCCCGCTTGTGAAGAGCGGGGTCTGTAACCGAAGCAGAAAGGCTCCTACTTATGGACCATTGCCAGCATACCCGAATTAAGACCTTAACGGAACTCCCCCATTCCCAGCCGGTACTATTCCGTTGGGTACTATTCCCATTCGATCGTTCCCGGTGGTTTGTGCGTCAGGTCGTAGAAAACGGCAGCGATTTGCGGAATCGCAAGAATTTGTTGCGTCAGTTCATCTCGCATTTCGGCCGGCATCAGAACCACGTCGGCTGTCATGCCATCTACGGAATTGATCGGGCGCAGCACAACCGATTCGCGGGCATCATGAGTTCCTACTGGGAGCAGAACCACTGGGAATTGCCAGACCTGATGCTCGAAGCCGTTAGCGGTGCATAGCTCACGCACAATCGCATCCGCCTCGCGCAAAATGTCCAAGCGATGCTTTGTAATGGCTGCCTGGAAAACTTCGAGCGAGCTTAGCGGAGCTTTCGATCCGCAGAGAGCGACCACGCGGTTTATATCCGGACGGCTATTGGTCAGCGCGGGCGCGGTTTTTTCAATGTCGAGCTCGGTTGGCTGGTCTGGCAAAGCAAGCACGTTCCGGTAACTCCGCGCATCTCCTTGCACGCCAACCGAGCGAACCGGCAGAAGGAATCCATCCGGAGTCTCTGCGATTGTGCCGTGGCGCTCTGAGCACAAGCAGCGGATGGCGAGTCCCGGCCCTGGGAACGGGTGCCGCAACAGGAGTTTGTCGGGAATACCCAGCTCACGGCCAATTTCGCGAACTTCGTCTTTATAAAACGAAGTGAGTGGTTCCACGATGCGGCCGGATTCCATCAAAGCTTGAATGCCTGCCACACGGTTGTGATGAGTTTTGATCAGATCGGCTTTGGCCGTTCCACCGGACTCGATGGTGTCCGGGTAAATGGTGCCCTGCCCAAGAATCCAGTGGCCATCGAGAAAATGTTCAGTCGCGAGGATGCGCTCCTGTACTTTCACGAACTGCTCGCCGATGGCCTGCCGCG
>DAISJE010000080.1:0-12152 GCA_036821665.1 Bryobacteraceae bacterium
AATGTCACCCAATCGGGATACGGTTCGCGAAATACATTTGCAGCACGCTCGGTAGCTTCGGGCGGAACCATATCGCGATAGGCTTCCACAACATCGACGTGCGCACCTCGCTTGCGCAGCTCGGTAGGCACGACATCACGAGTTACTGCCGCGCTTGGAATCAAAATGCGGCGTCCGCGTACATCATGATCGGCAAAGGCCTCGATCAGCGATTCGGCAACGTAGTGTTCTGGAACGAGCACCACCGTGAACCCGTGCCGTTCCGCCGCTTCCCGAGTGGCTGAACCGACCGCGGCAACACTTACCTTGTAATGCGCCGGCGAACGCCTTAATTCGGCGGCAAACGAATGGACGGCATTCGCACTGGTGAAAATAATCCAATCGTATTCATCCGGCCGCATTGCCGCATCGCGCAAGGGCTCCGGATCGCCAGGCGGCGCGATCCCGATCACCGGGACGAGAATCACCTCGGCCCCGAGTTCCCGCAGCGGCTTGGCCAGTTCCTCGGCCTGATGCGCCGCGCGCGTCACCACAATTCGTACGCCCTCGAGCCGCACTTACTTGATCTCGCCGAGGATCTCCGCCGCACCGCGCGAGAGCAAATCTTCCGCTACAGCATAGCCAAGCTCGGCAGGGTGCTCGCGCGGTCCTTGGGCGATGGCTCGCAGATGGCGCCTTCCGTCCGGTGAAACGACGACCGCAGTCACATGCAGAGAGCCGCCGACGGACTCGGCAAAAGCGCCGACAGGCAATTGGCATCCTCCACCCAACCGGGCCAGCGCGGCACGTTCGCAAGTCACCGCCTGGCAACTCGCCTCATGGTTCAATTGCCGGCAGATTTCGTACGCCGCATCGTTCTCTCGGGTCTCGATTGCCAGCGCTCCCTGCCCCGCCGCCGGACAAAGTTCCTCCGGCTCAAGAATCTCCGCGATCTCAGACTCAAGTCCCAACCGTCGCAGACCGGCCGCCGCCAGCAGAATCGCGTCGTATTGGCCCTCTTTCAGCTTGCGTAAGCGCGTATCGACGTTCCCGCGAACCGGCAGGATATTGAGATCCGGGCGTACAACCTTTAATTGAGCGGCCCGGCGTCCCGAGCTGGTGCCGACAATCGCGCCCCGCCTCAAGTCGCGCAACCGACTCCCCACGATCGCGTCGCGCGGGTCTTCACGCTCCGGTATGGCCGCGATCACGAGGCCTTTTGGCATTTCGGTCGGCAGATCCTTCAGGCTGTGGACAGCCAAATCAATGCTCCCAGCCAGCAGTGCCTCTTCGATTTCCTTAGTGAAAAGACCCTTGCCGCCCGCTTGGACCAGCGACGCAGTTTGCAAATGATCCCCGGTCGTTTTGATAATTTCAATCCGGCTGGCGATGGAAAGCTCTTGTAGCCGCGCGCTGATATAGTTGGCCTGCCAGAGCGCCAATTGGGAGCCGCGTGAGCCGATCGTGAGAAGCTTGGCTGCCGTGGACGCCATCAGCTACGCAGCCGGAAGATGCGGCGGACCGTCGTGATCAGCTCGGCATCGCGCCGTTCCTCACCGCGGTCTGTCGCAGATGCCTCGCGCCTCATCTCCGAAATAGGTCCGTGCGCGATCTTATTTACAATTCCGCGGGTAAGAGCTTCGAGCGCCTGCTCCTGATCGGTGTTCAGCGGTCCTAGACGGCTTCGATAACGGCTCAACATTTCCGTGCGGATGGCTTCAAGTTGCTCTTGCAGACTGACGATAGTCGGCGTGACGTCGCGTTCGCGGAGCTTGGCCTCGAGCCGGGTCACCTCTTCGGCGACAATTCCTTCCGCTTGTCGCGCGACCTCACGCCGCGCCTGTAAATTGCGTTCGGCCAATCGCTGCAGGTCGTCGATATCGTACAGAAACGCGTGCTCAAGACTATTCACGGCAGGATCAACATTCCGCGGCACGGCAATGTCGATCAGAAACATCGGCTGGTTTTTGCGGCTGTCGATAGCACGCCGGACCATCTCAGGCCCCAAAATGTAACCGGGTGCAGCCGATGAAGTAATCACAATATCCATTTCAGCTAGTCGCGCCGGGAACAGATCATAAAGGATAACTTCGCCGCAAAAAAGCTGCGCGAGTTCCTCTGCCCGACCGCGTGTGCGGTTTGCAATGAAAATCTCCTGGGCTCCCGCCCGCAGCAAGTGCCGGGCTGCGCCCTCCGACATTTTGCCGGCCCCAATGATAAGCACCCGCTTCTTACTGAGTGAACCGAAAATCTCGCGGGCCAATTCTACCGCCGCGTAGCTGACCGAAACAGCACTCTGGCCGATCTCGGTCTCGGAACGGATACGCTTGGCAACGTTGAACGCGCGAGTCAATACCGCATCGAGAATCGCGCCGAGGGTGCCATGGTCGCGCGCCTGACGATACGCCTCTTTGAGCTGCCCCAGAATCTGCGGCTCGCCGACAATCATCGAATCCAGGCTGGATGCTACCCGGAAGAGATGACGAATTGCTTCCGCGCCCTCGAATACATATAGATGTGGCCGGATGAAATCAAGCGTCACACCGCTCCGCTGCTGAACCAGGCATTCAAAGAGACATTCGGCAGAAAGGCTGTCATCCAGCGCCGCCGTCAGTTCCACCCGGTTGCAAGTGGACAGGATAAGCGCTTCCTTTGCCCCTCCCGCCTGCATTTGAAGCAGCGCCGCCGGAATATCTTCCGTCCGAAAAGCAAGTTGCTCTCGAACTTCAAGAGGCGCTGTCCGATGATTTACCCCTGCAACCGCGAGCCTCATCGCCGGAACAAACTCCCCAGGCCGGCGTGCGTAGCCCACGTAATGATGGAACAACCCAGGACGCTCACGGTGAGCCATGCGATGCGCCGTCCGCGCCAGCCTGCGGAAACACGCAAAAAGATCATCGCCAAATAGAAGGCCCAGGTGAACAGGAAAAACGCAATCTTCGGGTTGCCGATCCAGTTCGTCCCGCTCTCGACAAAAGCCCAGATTACCCCGGTTATCGTTCCAATCGTGATGAAGACGAACCCGGCATTCATCGACTGGGTAATGATGCGGTCGAGCGTCGCCAGGGGCGGCAGGCGGTTAGACGAGGGCGTCACCTTCTTCTTTTTGAGTTGCCTCTCCTGCAAAAGGTAGTAAACCGAGGCAACCGCCGAGAATATCAATGCTGCATATCCGATTAACACCGTTGATATGTGGATAACCAACCAGGCATTACGTACATAGGCACTACTCCATGGGGCGATCGGGAATTCGGTAGCTCCGATCATGGTCATAAAAAAAACCAGTGGAAAAATGCAAACACTGAAGATAGAAATCCGGTAATAGGTGTACCCTAACAGGAAAAGTACAGCTATAAGGAACGCGCAGACCGAACTGGTCTCGTAGAAATTGTTGAGCGGTAAGCGGCCTGACCCGGCCCAAAGCTCGACGAGAGATACGAGGTGAAAGACTGCGCCGATTCCGAACGCGGTTAATGCCGGAAGGAATAGGCGTGTGCCCTTTCGAAACAGATAAAGCAGCGCGTACAGCAGCCCGCACGAGTATAAGGCGGCGGCCGTCCGCAGCCAGACAACACTCATGGCGGCGACTCTCTATCAGTATAGGGGTCGTAAAAAATTTGCGAATCGGCAACCTGTTTTGAATGCTTGGAATCTTTTCAATTAGAAGCTGTGTTAGTGAAGAGCCGGTGAATGTGGATGGGAGAAGACAGCTTAAGCAATTTTCATGAGCGAGTTTCTCACCAATAAGAGAGCGCTGATAACCGGTTCGTCAAAGGGCATTGGGTTTGCAATCGCAGAGGCGTTGCTGTCGGCCGGCGCAGATGTGGTTCTTTGCGCTCGCAACGCAAAGCCGCTGGAAGACGCAGTCGCCCGACTGAAACGGAACGCGCACGGCCGCCACGTGATAGGATACCGGGCCGATGTGAGCAAGAGCGATCAAGTAGCTTCGCTCTTTCAATTCGCTGACAAAGAGCTTGGCGGCCTCGACATTCTGATCAACAACGCTGGATTCGGCCTTTTCCGCGTTACGGCAGAGCTCAGCGCTGAGGAATGGGACAGCCTGATCGGCACGAACCTGTCTGCCGCCTTTTATTGCAGCCGCGAAGCGCTGGACCGTTTTCGGCGATCTGGCGGCGGCTGGATCATCAATATCAGCAGCCTGGCGGGTAAGAACCCGTTTTCAGGGGGCGCCGGCTACAACGCTGCAAAATTCGGCTTGACCGGATTCAGCGAAGCAATGATGATGGATCATCGCCATGACAACGTCAAGGTGAGCTACATCATGCCGGGCAGCGTGGATACCGGATTCGGTGGCGCGGACGCCTCCCATAAGTCGGATTGGAAGATCGCGCCCGAAGATATCGCCCAGATCGTTCTCGATGTTTTAAAAATGCCTGCAAGAACATTAATCAGCCGTGTTGAGGTGAGACCTTCTCGGCCTCAGAAGAACTAATCAGAAAAGCCCGATGAGGAAATCAGCCTAGCGACTATTCATGAAAAAGGTGTCTCTGACGATGAAAGCAAGTAGGAAGCAGCGTGGTGGCGTTTGGCCCCTGGTTTGCTCCCTGTTGAGTGACGATCAACAGGATTTGAAACCGAGGTTCGACGCAATCGAAAGGGAACAGCAGCACTCGGTCATGAGTAGAAAGAGAGATCAGAAGATATGAGCCGGCTACGCAAAGTGCTCGATCCGAGCAAGACGGGTAGAGATGCCGAAAGCCTCGAGAGGACGTTACTGAAGCTGATCGTCGGTCAGGACGAAGCTATCGAACAGATCGTTAACATCTATCAAATGCATGTTACAGGTCTGTCGGCGCCGGGGCGGCCCATCGGCAATTTCCTCTTCTTGGGTCCGACGGGATCCGGTAAGACGCGTACGGTTGAAGCGACAGCCGAAGCTCTGGTGGGGAATCCCCGCGCGGTAATCAAGATCGATTGCGCCGAGTTCCAGCACAGTCATGAGATCGCCAAGCTGATCGGCTCGCCCCCGGGCTACCTGGGACACCGCGAAACGCACCCCCTCCTTAGCCAGGAGGTGATCAACCAGCATCACACCGACACCATGAAGCTAAGCTTCATCCTGTTTGATGAGATCGAAAAGGCAAGCGATGCTTTGTGGAATCTGTTGCTCGGCATCCTTGATAAAGCGACCCTCACCCTGGGCGACAACCGCAAGGTCGACTTCTCTCGTGCGCTGATCTTCATGACCAGCAATCTGGGCGCATCGGAAATGAGTGCCCTGGTCAGCCCCAAACTCGGGTTTCAAACCTTTACGAGCGGCCAGACCGCCCCTTCCGCCGACAAGCTCAATGAAAAGATGTCCAAGAGCGGTATCGAAGCCGCCCGCCGCAAATTTACACCGGAATTCATGAACCGGATCGACAAAGTCGTGGTATTCAAACCGCTCGGCGAACCGGAACTGCGCCGCATCCTGGATCTTGAGCTGAACCAGGTGCAACAGCGTATTATGCTTTCGCCGGCCGAAAAGTCATTCGTCATTACGGTTTCAGATACGGGCAAGAACTTTCTTTTAAACGAAGGCACGGACGTGAAGTACGGCGCAAGGCATCTAAAGCGCGCCATAGAACGCCTGCTCGTCCATCCGCTTTCCAACCTCATGGCGACCAACCAGGTCTGCGCAGGCGATTGGATTCAGGCCGATTTTGACGAAGAACGAAAATGTCTGCTCTTTACCAAGGAAGCAGAGGGCCTGGAACTCCAGACCATCGCCAGCATGGTCGGTGGAAATCTGCAGCTACACGATGCTGTGATGGCTGCGGCCGCTTCGCAACCGGAACAGACTAAGACGATCGCCAAACCAGCTAAGAAGTAGTGGCGAGGCATGCCTCGCCTTGGGCCGGAGAATTACCGTTCTCCGGCCTTTTTGCTTTTAGGTAGCGGACCTGGATCGTGGAGTACGCTCTCCGGCTAAAAACGATCCCGTAATCCTTCAGAACGCCAGCAACCGCTCCCCTTCCCGCACAATATCTCCGATCTGCGGGAGGATTTCATCTTCGAGTTGCGGGTTGTAAGCCACCCAGGTATCCAGTGCGCCAACCCGGCCCACCGGCGCATCTAAACTAGTGAACAGTTCAGCGCCAATCCGCGCGGCAATCTCCCCGCCGTAGCCCCAGGACAACATGTCCTCGTGCGCAATCAGCACCCGGCTGGTTTTGCGAACCGAGGCCTCAATCGCCGCCCAATCATACGGAGATAGCGTGCGGAGGTCGATCACCTCGACTGAAATGTCGCGTCGGCGCTGCTCGAGTTGCAAAGCAGCTTGGAGCGACTTCTGAACGAGCGCGCCATACGTCAAGATGGTCAGGTTATGCCCGAGCTTCACCGTTTTCGCCCGCCCGAACGGAATCGTGAAATCGGGACCCGGATGCGGCGACCGGTTGTACGGTTCGCGATAGAGCTTCTTGTGTTCGAGAAACAGCACCGGGTCATCGCAGCGGATGGCTGTACGCAATAAGCCGCACGCATCAAGCGCGTTTGATGGAAACACCACGCGCAATCCCGGTATATGCGTGAAGATCGATTCCCCGCACTGGCTGTGATAAATTGCTCCACCAGTCAGGTAGCCGCCGATCGGCACACGGATCACCATCGGGCAGGAGAAAGCGTTGTTCGATCTCCAGCGGAAATTAGTGACCTCGTTCCGGATCTGCATCATCGCAGGCCAGATGTAATCGAAGAACTGAATCTCAGCAACAGGCTCTAATCCGCGAACTGCAAGCCCAACCGCACGGCCGACGATTCCGGCTTCGCCGATCGGCGTGTTGAAACAGCGTTTGCTGCCGAACTCGCGCTGCAGGTTGGCGGTCGCCTTGAACACGCCTCCCTTCCCCTTCACTTCCGAAAGATACTGCTCCCGGCTGCAATCAGCCACATCCTCGCCGAAAACAACCACCCGGTCATTACGGCGCATCTCTTCGATTAAGGTTTGATTAATCGAATCCACCATCGTTCGCGGGCCACCTTGGAACTGCGGTTCGGCGTCAAACGCGTCCGAGGTTGGGTCGACCTTATCCGAGTAAAGGTGCAGAAAAACTGTTTCCCGAGTGGGAGAGGGCTCATGCACGACTCGCTGCGAAATTTCTGCGATTTCGTCATCGATTTCGCGCATAATGCGTTCAATCCGATTACGGTCTAAAAGCCCTTCGCCAGTCAACAGGTCGGTCAGGCGTTTCAGTGGATCTCGGCCGGCTTCCTGCTCGCGCTCGATCCGTGGCTTATAAAGGCGTTCATCATCCGAAAGCGAGTGCGAATACGGGCGGGTCACGGCCGCATGCACCAATGACGGTCCGTGCCCACGGCGGCAATATTCCGAGGCGTGCCTCATTGCATGCAGCGAATCGATAAAGTTCGTTCCGTCCACTTCGATCCGCAGCAATCCCGGAAAGCCTTCAAGAAGCCGCGAGATACTCCCACCCGCGGTTTGCCGCTCCACCGGAACCGAAATCGCGTATCCGTTGTCTTCTACCAGGACAAGCAGCGGAAGCCGGTCCAGGCACGCGATATTCATGAACTCCCAGAACTCGCCTTCGCTCGTGGCGCCTTCTCCGGAACAAACCAGCGTAATTTCGTCCGAGTCCGGATCCACAAAGTTCTTGCCCTGCGCAATACCCGCCGCATGCAAGTATTGAGATCCGGTAGGCGAAGAACCCGTCAAGATATGTAGCGCCGGCGACGACCAGTGCGACGGCATTTGCCGGCCGCCCGAACTTGGATCGCGTGCCGCCCCGACCGCCTGCAACAGCATGTCCTCGGGCGTCATCCCAAGTGTGAGCATCAGTGCGCGATCGCGATAGTAGGGGACCACCCAATCGAATCCAGGCTTTAATACCATTCCGGCTGCAATCTGAATGGCCTCATGTCCTGCGCCGCTGATCTGAAAGAAAATCTTGCTTTGCCTTTTCAGCAGGATTTCGCGGTCGTCCAGACAGCGCGAAGTGTACATGAGCCGGAACGCCCGAACGAGCGTCTCCTGCTCTAAGCCGGTATGAGCTGGAGCGGACGTGATCTGGTCGGAAGCTTGGCTGGACGACGTCACCATTTTGCATTATCTCGCGAGAGCACAGATGATCGTATCAACTCGCGTCACGGATACACGGCATGCGAAGCAAGTTATATAGAATCAAAGCGGGAGACATAAAAAGAATTCATGGCGACCGCAGGGGCAGGTCTCGAGGGCGTAGTTGCGACATCGTCCCAAATCTGTTTCATCGATGGCGACAGGGGCATCCTGAGCTACTTCGGATACAACATCGACACATTGGCCGAAAATGCCACGTTCGAAGAAGTCATTTATCTTCTATGGAATGGCAAGCTGCCAAACGAGAATGAGTTGGAGGCGCTCAAGCGGTCTTTGACCGCCGAACGAGAACTACCCAAAGAAGTGATCGGGTTTCTGGCGGGTGTTCCCAAGGGTAGCCTGCCCATGGATGTACTGCGAACCGCTGTCTCGATGCTCAGCCTCTATGATCCGCTCGCTCCCGACAATTCCGCGGAGGCAAATCGAACCAAAGCCGTAAAGCTGATGGCGCGCGTTTCGACGATTGTCACCGGCTTCAACCGGTTGCGAAACGGGAGAGAGATCGTACCAGGCGATCCCGGCTTGGGCTATGCCGCTAACTTCCTTTACACACTGAATGGGAAAAAACCCGACGACCTCATGGAGCGCGCTTTCGATATCGCGCTCATTCTGCACGCGGATCATGAATTGAACGCTTCGACGTTCGCCGGCCGTGTAACTGCTGCAACTCTATCCGATATCTATTCCGCCGTTACATCGGCCATCGGCGCACTAAAGGGGCCTTTGCATGGCGGAGCAAACGAAGCCGTGATTCAAATGCTGCTCTCGACCAAGTCCGCGGATGAGGCCGCGGCAAAGGTGAAGAGCGACCTGAATAATAAGGTGAAGATCCCTGGTTTTGGCCACCGCGTCTATCACGTGCTTGATCCTCGGGCCATCCATTTGAAACAAATGAGCGCCGAACTTGGTAAACGAACGGGACACACCGATCTTTACGAAAAATCGACTCGTGTTGAACAGACTGTACATGATTTGAAGAATTTGAATGCGAACGTCGACTTCTACTCCGCGTCCACCTACTATTCGCTCGGAATTCCGGTCGACCTTTTCACACCGATTTTTGCGGTGAGCCGGATGTCGGGCTGGACTGCGCATATCCTTGAGCAGTACCGTAACAACCGCCTGATTCGGCCGAGGGCTGAGTATACCGGCGCTCCCAACGGCCAGCCCTGGATACCTCTCGAACAACGGCATTAATCGATAATTGCCCAAACGGAGCCGCGACCATTCGGGAGCGGTTAAACATGTACGATCTCACTTTCTTCCGCAACAATCTCGATCAAATTCGGCGCCGCCTCGCAACACGCGGCTATGAACTCGATATTCAGTCTTTCCAGAAATTGGACAGGCGCCGCCGCCAGTGCCTCACAGAAGCCGAGCAGCTCAAAGCTGAGCGGAATCAGGCAAGCGCCGAGATCGCCAAGCTGCGCAAAGCCGGTCAAGATACTGCGGAGCGGCAGCAGCAGGTGCGAGCCGTCGGCGACCGAATCAGCGAACTGGACAATCAGGTAAGCACGCTCGACGCCGAGTTTCGGGATTTCCTCGCTCGAGTTCCCAATCTGCCGGCCGAGAGCGTACCCGTTGGAAAGGATGAACGCGATAATCAGGAAATACGGCGTTGGGGTACGCCGCCGGAGTTCGCGTTTCAACCGAAAGCTCACTGGGATCTCGGGCCTGAGCTGGGAATTCTGGATCTCGAGCGCGCCGCCAAAGTGAGCGGAGCACGATTCTCTGTTTATTGGGGTATCGGCGCCCGTTTAGAACGGGCTTTAATCAACTTCATGCTCGATGTCCACACCAGGGAGCACGGCTATCAAGAGGTATTGCCTCCGTTTCTGATTAACTCGGCAAGCCTATATGGAACTGGCCAGCTCCCGAAGTTCGCGGAAGATCTGTTCCGCTGCGAGGGCCACGACCTCTGGCTGACGCCGACGGCCGAGGTGCCGGTAACAAATCTGTTTCGTGACGAGACGCTCAATGCGGATACACTGCCTATCTCACTTTGCGCCTATACGCCCTGTTTCCGCAGCGAAGCCGGCTCCTACGGCCGCGACGTGCGCGGCATTATCCGCCAGCATCAATTTCAAAAAGTTGAATTAGTGAAATTCACACGCCCCGAACAGAGCGAAGAGGAACACGAGAAGCTGACCCGCGACGCCGAAGATGTGCTCCGCCGGCTGGAGCTGCCGTATCGCACAGTCGTGCTCTGCACCGGCGATACCGGTTTCAGTGCAGCTAAGACGTACGACATCGAAGTATGGTTGCCCGGTCAAAACGCATACAAGGAGATCTCGTCTTGTTCGAATTTCGAAGCCTTCCAAGCGCGGCGCGCGCAAATTCGATCGAAGGCAGGCAAAGGTAAGCCCGATTTCGTCCACACTCTCAACGGCAGCGGCCTTGCTGTGGGCCGTACCTGGGTCGCCATTCTCGAAAATTATCAGCAGGCGGACGGCAGCGTCCGCATTCCCGATGCACTTCGTCCCTATTTGAACGCCGAAAGGATCGATCGGAGCAGCGGCCGATTGGTGTGAGAGCACGCATTGCGCGCACGGTCACAGCACTCACAACATTCTCCTAACTTCCGTTAACCAGCACTGATTCAAAGATTTATCGGCGTCATTGCTTTAAAGAGCACTGCCTCGCCGCACTAAAGCAAACCGGCAAGCGTGTTTGACTGAAGTCGCCCGTACGAGTTGTACGGTGACTCCCACGTGAGGCATCATGGTCAAACTCCGCCATTTGCTATCGGCACTCATCATCGGCTCAACGCTGATTACCACCTGCGCGGTCGCGCAATCCTTAACAGAGATACGAGATACCGTTCTCAACGCAGACGGCTCGCCGTTCACAGGTACGGTTGTAATCACCTGGAACGGATTCACCGGGCCTTCGGGTGGCACCATCTCTCCTTTAAGCACTTCTGCCAAGATTTACAATGGTGCGCTTTCTGTGCTGCTGGTTCCAACCACGACCGCTTCCGCGGGCACATATTATCAGGCCGTCTATAACAGCAACGATGGGCTGGTGACCTGGAGCGAGATCTGGCAGGTGCCGCCTAGTCCGATACCGCTCACGCTGAGTCAAGTTCGTCAATCCTCTAATCAGGGCGGCGGCAGCGGCGGCACCACCGGAGGCGGAGGAACGGGCTCGGGCACGATTCAATTCGCTACTCTGCCCATCTCCATTGACCAGATAACAAACTTGAGCGCCGATCTGGCATCCATCAATGCCTCACTCAGCTCACTGACAACTCAGATAACCAATTTGGGGCTTGCGTCCTCCACCACAAACGCGGTTTTCATCGACGCGGAGACACCCACCGGAACTTTGAACGGTACAAATGCCACATTTACACTCGCGAATGCGCCGTCCCCAGGCGGCGGTCTTACTCTCTACCGTAACGGGCTGATTCAATCGAATAATATCGATTTCACCCTGTCAGGCGTCACGATCACGTTCAACAGCGGAAGCATTCCACAAGCTGGGGACATTCTGCAGGCCTATTACCGAATTAGCGGAACCGGACCGACTGCGACGTTCGCCGATTCCGAGATACCGGGAGGGATTGTCGATGGCGTAAACCTCGTTTTCACGCTTGCTGCAACTCCTAACCCCGCCGGCAGCCTGAAGCTGTATAAGAATGGCGTGCTTCTCCAACTGAACGGCGATTACACGCTGAGCGGCTCCACGATCACGTTCGTAAATACGACGGTCGCGCCGCAACCGGGCGACAAACTCATCGCAAACTACCGGCACTAAGATCTCATCTGAAACCTGCTCTCGCTGAGCGAATCTCATAGGTCGGTAAACTTAAACTTATCGAGGAGAAAGAGATGCAGCTTGGGCTTGTAGGGCTGGGGCGCATGGGCGCCAATATGGTGCGCCGCTTACAAAACGGCGGTCACAAATGTTTTGTGTTCGATCTCAATGCCGAGAACGTAAAAAAGCTCGTGAGTGAAGGAGCTGGCGGCGCGACTTCGTTAGAGGATCTCGTAAAAAAGCTCTCGAAACCACGCGCTGTCTGGGTCATGGTGCCGGCCGGCAAAGCGACCGAGTCGACAGTCCAGACTCTTGC
>DAISJE010000081.1:0-12053 GCA_036821665.1 Bryobacteraceae bacterium
ACGGATTGGTTCGACGGCTTTACTGCCCGCCGCCTCCACGCCGCCGGCAAGACGGGCGCCATTCTCGACCCCCTAGCTGACAAGACCCTGCTCGTGGTTCTATTCATCACATTGGGAGTACTGAAGCTAATACCTCTCTGGCTGATGGCCTTAGTCATCGCGCGCGATCTGATAATTGTCTCCGGCGCAGCGCTATTGCGCGTATTCCGCAATATCCGAAGATTTAAACCGTCTGTCCTCGGCAAAGTGAGCACCTTTTTTCAAATTGTCTACGTTTTGCTTGTAGTGCTCGATGCGGCTTTTCCCCACTATCTATTTAATGTGCTCAAAGATCTGGCGCTGGTTTGTACTACGGTCTTCACCTCTCTTAGCGGACTTGGCTATATCCGCCTCGGAATTCGCTTGGCGCAGGAGCCTGCGGCAATACGGGCGTAGGGGGCTTCTTTTCCCTCATACGGAGCTATCGGGGATAAGTTCCGTTGACGGCTCCGAGGACGCGGAGTAGCCTGAAGACATGGATTCGAGCGTCGAGACTTTCCTGCCCTCACGCCTGTATGCCCGTGTAGGATGGGCGGCGCTCGCTGGTTCTCTGGTGTGCGTCCTCTGCGGCTTTCGGGCTCCCTTGGCTTTTATTCCTGGCCTGCTTTGCGCTATCACATCCGCCGGGCTGTTCTGGCTGGCGGCGCGGCCGGTCATAGAGATAAATGACGAGAAATTCAGTATCGGCGACCGGGCCATCGCCTGGCGCGAAGTTCGCGAGGTCAACCGCAGCCGTTTCCTGTCACCCCTGGTAATCAAACTCAGACTCACGAATTCGCGGCACAGGATTCTCATCTATCCGGGAGAGCCGGACCGCATCGAACGCCTGATGTTCCAACTCCGTAAAAATTCGCAACTCGCGACCTTTGATGGCGTTGCCTATCGGGATTATTGGACATGGTTGAGCCTTTCCGGCGGCCAAGGCGATACGTCCACTCTCGATCACCCGGTTCGAATGTTGAGTCCTGACGATGAAGACGAAGTAGAGCGGCTTTATCAAAAGCTGAAATCCGTCGGCCGGCTGGACGGCCGCAGTACTGACTCGTCGGACGACTCGGATAAAGAATAACGGAGCCGGGCGCGTAAGAAACTGAGCCGCGACCGCGAGGGAGCGATTTTCCGAGAAAAATCGGGGACACTCCGGGCTGATTTCCGACGCGCTGCAGTATCCGATTAGCAGGCGTATCCCCCGATTTTTGTATACTCTATAACCGGGCGGTTCATCCCGAGTGATTCGGTTCCGGCTTGCGACTTCGCTTCTCAGCGTTTCGTTGTTGATCTGCGCCCCGCTGCTTTTCGGCCAGAATGCGACCGACGTATACAGGACCTCCGATGGCGGCACAAGGCAAAGACTCGAAAGTATATTCGTACCGCCAATCCGCAACGCGCCGTTCAGCTTAACGCTCGAAACCGAGTGGAGCCGCCCATTGAGCGGCGGCGGATCGTTCACGCTAGTCAACCGCAGACATATCGTCCGCGACAGCGCCGGTCGTATCTATCAGGAGCGCTGGATACTCGTACCGAAGGGCGGCAAAATCGAATCAACCATGAACTGGATTCAAATTGCGGACCCTGCGAAGCACATCTATTACAACTGCGACGTAGTGAACAAAGTATGTACTTCAATGCCGTACGGTGATTCGACAACCAAAGTTTATAAGCCGCTGATCGGCGCTTCCGGACCGTTGCCGGATGGAGATGGCTTTCAGAATCATGAGGATCTCGGAACAGGAAATCTACAAGGACTGACAACGGTCGGCTATCGGGATACCAAGGTCATCAATCCCGGCGTGTTTGGAAACGACCAACCCATGACAACGACCCGGGAGTTCTGGTATTCGCCCAAGCTGGGCATCAACCTGCTTTCAACACTGGACAGCCCACAGGCCGGAAAGCAGGTCTTTACAGTTACCGAGATCAGCACCGACGAGCCTGATCCAAAATTCTTCTCCATCCCGGACGGCTATACCGTGCATGAGCACGCGAAAGCGCAACACTAAGCTGCCAAACGGTGACTCTCTACCGCCCCGGCTGCGCTGCGCACGGCAGTTTCGTATCGAACAGGCACAAATTTTCCGCTTTCCAACGCATAGCCGCGCGAATGCGAGTCCGTCCGCTCGGATGATCGAAGAAAAGCATTTCCTCAACGGGTCCCGGACTTAACTTCCGGTATTCGCCCAACAACAGATCCACTTCCGCTTCGCCATCCGGTTGGCGCGCCGCGTTCAGACCGTAAATATCGGCCTCATATTCCTGCATGCGCGTGAACGAGTTACCGATCGGCGTAGTCAGGAAACTAATAGTTGTCAGGATCAGCGTTGCCAGCGGAAGCACGGCGACGTCCCCGACGGCTCGCACTTGCCATCGCTCGCCCCGCCATTGCAAAGCGCGGTCCAACGCCCAACGGAGTATCCCAAACATAATCGTAAGCACAATAGCCACAAACAGAAATGCATTCAGTATGTGATGCATCACATAGTGACCCATTTCATGCCCCATCACCGACAGCACGGCTTCGGGCGAGCACCTGTTCAGCAGGTTGTCATTTAGCGAAATTCGTTCCGTCCCTAAGAATCCGCTTACGTTGGCGCTAACGCGCTTGCTCTGTCGCGAGGCATTTACCTCGTACACGTCTGTTGCGGGAATGCCGTTCGCCCGCGCCAGACCGAGAATCTCCCGCTTTAAGCTACTGTCAGGAAGCGGCGTGAATTTATTGAAAAGCGGGAAGAGAAAGACCGGACCGATCATCGCCGTGAACGCAAAAAATGCCACGCCGACTGCGGCTCCCCACCAATGCCAGGTGCGCGGAAGCCGGCGCACAAGGGCCATCACGATAGCGAAGCCGATTCCGCCGAGAACGAGCGCCACGGCCAGGCCGACAAGCTGATCGCGAAACCACGATCCGAAGCCCTGGTTCGAAAGCCCGTACCGGTGTTCGCGGAAAAAGCCTTCATAAACGGTCAACGGGAACATCAGCACGGATGTAACAATCAAGAACTCAATCCAAAACAGAAACGATTGCAATGGCCTGAATCGAATGAGCCGTTGTGCGAGGTTCCGCATTCGCGCCGACCAGCGTGTTTCGAGCAGCAATACCATGACCGCAACGAGATAGAGAAAATCCCACAGCATGAGCCAGTAACCGCCTTGAAAGTAAGCATCCGATTTTGCTCGGCTGGATGCCGGCATGGTCGCCAGCCAGGCATCTGTTGCCGCTTCAACGTCGAAATGCGCGGAAGGCTGCGCTGCGGCAGGTACGATAGGAGCGGTCGGCGCCGCACCCCATAACGCGGCAACCGCCACTATGAACAACGCAAGCAGAATCCGTGCTGTGTATCGCATTTCTTAAACCGAATCCACTCCTGAAAGCTGGTGCCGCAGATGATCGATTGCCTCATGCAAGCGTATATCGTCCGATACGCGCGTGCGGCGATTACTGAATTCCACTTTGCCATCGCTCACCTTCTTGCCGATTGTTATGCGATACGGAATGCCAATCAGGTCAGCATCCTTGAATTTGACCCCAGGGCGCTCGTCTCGATCGTCGAGTAGCGCATCGATCCCGGCCTTACCGCATTCGGCATAGAGCAAATCGGCTGTTTCCCTTTGCAGTGCATCGCGGTAATTAATAGGCGTAATAATCACGGTGAACGGTGCAATCGCTGGCGGAAGTATCATGCCGTCCTTGTCGTTGAACAATTCGATAGCGCAGGTCAGGACGCGTTCGATCCCGATCCCATACGAGCCCATAATGGGCGTAATCTCCTTGCCATCTTCGCCCAGAACGTGCAGTCCCATCGATTCCGAGTATTTATAGCCGAGCTTGAAGATATGCCCGATTTCGATCGCTTTAACGACTTCTAACGACCCGCCGCACTTTAGGCAGGCATCGCCGGCTCTCACCTGCCGCAGATCGAAGTACTCGGGCTCGAAATCTTCGCCCGGCGTGACATTCTTGAGGTGATAATCGTCACGGTTGGCCCCGCAGATCATATTCCGGCGGCCCTGCAGGGCAAGATCCGCGAGAATCCGCATATTTTTTACTCCGACGGGACCGAGCGAGCCGGCGCTTGCGCCGAACATGTCTGCTATTTCCTGTGGCTGCGCCGGACGCAGTTCCTTTGCCTGCAGAAGCCCTTGCAGTTTCGTTTCGCTGAGCTGGTGATCGCCGCGCAGCATCGCGAGCACCGGAATGCCGTCAGCCATCATCACCAGGCTCTTCATCTGCGAGCTTTCCGGAAGGTTTGTAAACGCGCTGAGGTCGGCGATGGTCTTCAGATTCGGAGTGTGAAATTCCTCCGGCTTGTCATCGCCTGCCGGGTCGGTCGCGCCCGGCCCAACCGGATGTGAAACAGCCTTTTCCAGATTTGCCGCGTAGCCGCAGGCGCAGCTAACGACAAAATCTTCGCCGGCATCGGAGCGCACCATAAACTCGTGAGACTGGCTGCCTCCCATGGCGCCCGAGTGCGCCTCGACAATCATGTATTCCAAGCCGCAGCGGTTGAAAATCCGCCGGTAGGCATCGTAATGCTTCTGATACGCAATATCGAGGCCGTCCGGGTTCAGATCGAAGGTGTATGAATCCTTCATGATGAATTGCCGGACGCGCAAGAGACCGGATTTCGGCCGCGGCTCGTCGCGAAATTTGGTTTGAATCTGATACCAGATCTGCGGAAGCTGCTTGTAGCTGCGGAGTTCCCCTCGGGCGATAAACGTAACGACTTCCTCATGCGTCATGCCCAGACACAGATCCCGCCCAAAACGATCCTTCAGACGAAACAGGTTGTCGCCCATTGCTTCCCAGCGTCCCGATTCCTGCCATACTTCAGCCGGATTCAGAGCCGGCAGCAGAATCTCTTGGCCGCCGATCGCGTTCATTTCTTCGCGGACGATTTGCTGAACCTTCAGTAGCGAGCGCTGTGCCAGCAACAGGTAATTGTAAATGCCGGCGGAGAGCTGGCGGATATAACCGGCCCGCAATAAAAGTTGATGACTAATGACCTCCGCTTCGGCAGGATGTTCCCGCAGAGTGGGGATAAAAAGAGTGCTCCAACGCATTTGGGGTAAGAGCCATTATCCGTTAGCAGGCCTGCGCCAACCTCGCGCCGCCTCGCGCGTTTCTTCTTGACAGGAATATTGGACAAGCGAATAATGGAAAAGCATTATACGCCACCGAGGGTAATGGGGTATTCACGGGTGGCGGGGAGGTGTGGTTTATGACGAAATTAGGGAAATCGAACAGGAATCTGATCCTGATCGCCTGCTGTACATGTTTTGGGGTCCTCCCGAGCCTTTGTTTGGCAACGGACCTTTACGTTGGCAATTTCTTTGGTAACGAGTCCGATGTGTTGAAATTCAACGGAACCACCGGGGCTTTCGACAGTGTTTTTGTGCCTTTTTCCGTCGATTCATTTCCGCTTGGCGCAGCATTTGGATCGGACGGAAATTTTTACGTCAGCAATTCCAATACCGATGCAGTCCTGCGCGTCAATGGCACAACTGGTGCATTCATCAATACGTTCGCGAGCGGTGTCGAGGATGCCGCGGGACTGAAATTCGGACCGAACGGGAATCTCTATGTAGTAAATTCCTCCGATCCGGGTTCGGTTACCGTACTTAACGGCACAACAGGCGTCCCGCTCACGACCCTTACGGGCGGTGGCCTCTCGGATCCCGAAGGAATCACTTTTGGACCGGATGGCAATATCTATGTCGCTAACGGTACGAGCGTTGTCCGCTTCAACGGAACAACGGGTGCATTCATGGACGTTTTTGTGACATCCGGGAGCGGTGGGCTGACTGGTGGGCGCGACGTTACTTTTGGATCGGACGGCAATCTTTATGCGACCAGCAGCGGCGTCACCGGTGGCGTGTTGGAGTATAACGGCACCACTGGAGCGTTTCTTCGCGCCTTTGTGGGACCCGGCAGCGATCTCTCACTCCCTCGCGGGCTCGTGTTCGGCCCCGACGGTAATCTGTATGTCGCCAATTTTGGAGGAGGGAATGTTGACCGATTCGACGGCACGACAGGCGCGTTCATCGATACGTTCATAGCAGCGGGTAGTGGCCCGCCTCCGGGTAGCGGCACGCTCGGCGGACCGACGTTTCTTCTATTTAACGAGGCGTCTACTTCGGTGCCGGAGCCGTCCATGTTCGGCATCGCCGGCATTGGCCTCGCGGCTATTTTGTGGTGGAAGCGAAAGAGAAATCTCGCTTAGTTTAAAGCCGAGACGATCCGGCTGCTCCTCAACAGCAGCCGGAACCCTTGTCCCGCATCTTTTTTTCCAGAGCCTCCCACAGCCGGTCGTGAATGTCACCCGGAATCGGCTTCGGGTCCATGCCTTTGAACACCTTTAGCGTCTTCTGCGTGGTGTCGCAGACTACCCAACAATTGGGACACTCATTCACATGCTTTGTTAGCTCGGCCCGTGTTTGCGGATCTAGTGTCTCGTCTAAGTAGTCGTTGAGCTCCTGCAGAAACTGCTTACAGGTAAGCAAACGCGTCGTCCCCCTTTTTCTTGAATTGCCGTGTCAACTTCTCGCGAAGCTGCAAGCGCGCACGAAGCAGCCGGCTCTTTACCGCCGAGATCGATAGCCCCAGCGCCTCTGCCGTCTCTTCTATCGACAGTTCTTCGATGTCTCTCAACAAGAAAACGGTGCGGTAAGCGGGCTTTAAACTTTGAATTGCCTGGTCGAGCATCTGGCCCAGCTCTTCGCGGGAGTAAGTGTCCTCGGGATTCTGATCCCAGACCGCGATTTCCCGGATCACCTCATCTTCGCCGGTATCAATCGGCTCATCCAAAGGAACGGTCCGGTCGGAACGCCGCTTTCGCAGCTTCATGAGAGCTTCGTTGACCGCGATCCGGACTAGCCAGGTGTAGAATTTTGAATTTCCGTGAAAATCGCCGAGGTGCGTATACGCCTTCAGAAACGTTTCCTGCAACACGTCTTCCGCATCGTCGTCGTTCTGCGTAATCTGTTTCGCCATACGGAAGACGCGACGATCATAGTGTTCCACCAAGTCCGAAAATGCCTGCACGTCCCCCGCTTGTGCGCGGGCCACCAGGGCAGATTCGTTAAAACCCGAAGCTACAGTTGAGGTGCTCACACTAAAATAATTCCAGTCTATCAACCGCAAAGTCACGCCCCAGACCCGTTTCTTAACCTTTTTTTGACATTTAGGGGGCTTTGGAAGGTTCTTGTGGGGCGGACCGCCGGGTCCGCGCGGGTCTGCCTGGACCCGCTTTACGCGACCGTTTGATAACCTCGGATCATCCCCCTCCTATGAGTAGCTTGACGGTTACCTTGCCCGATGGCAGCCAGCAATCTGTTGCTTCGGGAACCCGCCCGCTCGATGTTGCGAAATCGATCAGCCCACGCCTGGCGTCCGACGCTATTGTGGCGCGTGTAAACGGTGAATTGTTCGATTTGACCCGTCCGCTCGAGACCGACGCAAAACTCGAGATTCTCACCACGCGCAACCCTGAGGCTTTGCAGGTTTATCGCCACTCCACGGCTCATCTTCTGGCTGCGGCTGTGCTCGAGCTTTTCCCCGAAACACAGCTCGGTATCGGGCCGCCCACTGATTCAGGGTTTTATTACGATTTCCAGCGCGATGCCAAGTTTACGCCGGAAGATCTCGAAAAGATCGAAGCTCGCATGCATGAGCTTCAAGCGAAAAACCTTCCATTTGATCGAAAGCTCACCAGGAAAGACGATGGTTTAGCTAAATACAAAGATGACTGGATGAAGCATGAGCTGATTGAAGAACGCGCGGGCGACATTTTCAGCGAATATACGCTCGGCCCCGGCTTCATCGACTTCTGCCGCGGTCCGCACGTGCCTTCGACTGAAAAATTGAAGGCTTTCAAGCTGCTTTCCATCGCTGGAGCCTATTGGAAGGGCAATGAAAAAAATCCGCAATTGCAGCGGATCTATGGAACCGCATTCTTTACCCAGAAGGAGCTGAATGAGTATCTTCATCAGCTCGAAGAGGCGAAAAAGCGCGATCATCGCAAGCTCGGTCAGGAGCTCGACCTGTTCAGTATCCAGGAACTGGCCGGGCCCGGGCTGATTTTTTTCCATCCCAAGGGAGGCATCGTCCGCAAACAGCTTGAGGATTGGATGCGCGATGCGTACCTGAAACGTGGCTATTCGCTGGTCTACACGCCGCACGTCATGCGGCGCGAGTTGTGGAAGACCTCCGGTCATGCGAATTTCTATTCGCAGAACATGTTTACTCCGATGGAACTGGACGACGCCGAATACCAGCTCAAACCGATGAATTGTCCCGGCCACATCCTGATCTATCGCGACCGTCTGCGCAGTTACCGCGATCTCCCCGTCCGTCTTGGCGAGCTGGGTACCGTCTATCGCTATGAACGTTCCGGCACGATGCACGGACTGCTGCGGGTCCGCGGCTTCACGCAGGACGATGCCCACATCTTCTGCACTCGCGACCAGATCGAGGATGAAATCGTCAATTGTCTCGATTTCGCCAAAGACACTCTCAACACCTTCGGATTTACGGACTACAAAGCGGAAATCTCGACCTGGGACGGCGGCGTCAGCGGCAAGTACGATGGTGGCCCCGAAGATTGGGCTCTGGCTGAAGGCGCGCTCCGCAAGGCTTGCGACCGGCTCGGCATCGAAGCCCCGGTGATTCCCGATGAAGCCGCTTTTTACGGACCGAAAATCGATGTAAAGCTGGTTGATGCGATCGGGCGTCTCTGGCAGCTTTCTACCGTGCAGTTCGATACGTTTCTGCCGCGTCGTTTCGAACTCGAATACGTGGCCGAGGATGGCAAGCGACATCGCCCCCTGATGGTTCACCGCGCTCTCTATGGCTCAATCGAGCGCTTTTTCGGCATTCTTGTTGAACATTATGCCGGTGCGTTTCCGGTTTGGCTCGCTCCTGTTCAGGCTATTGTGCTGCCCATCACGGACCGCCAGAATGCCTACGCGCGTGAAATTCACCAGAAGCTGAAAGACGCCGGTTTTCGCGCCGAAC
Organism: Bryobacteraceae bacterium; assembly: GCA_036821665.1. Lineage (GTDB taxonomy): Bacteria > Acidobacteriota > Terriglobia > Bryobacterales > Bryobacteraceae > Bog-105. Next base: position 9,050 of record DAISJE010000081.1, read on the forward strand.
TCGACGACCGCAGCGAAAAAGTGAATGCCAAAATTCGCGAGGCCCAGTTACAGAAGATTCCCTACATGCTGGTTGTCGGCGACCGCGAAGCGCAGTCCGGACAGGTTTCGGTCCGTAACCGCAAGCACGGCGATCAGGGCGCTGTTCCGCTCGATTCCTTTATCGATCGCTTATCGCAAGTAATCGCAAGCAAGAATCTCCAGGAATAGTTTGATATTCGCCACCCTCATCCTGATTGGCTGCTGGGTGTACTGCGTGCTTGCGATCGTTGCCGCCGTCCGCTATTCGCGCGGCAGAAACATGCTTCTTCCCGCTGCCGATACTCCAATCAGCATATTGAAGCCGCTCTCCGGTCTCGACGAGGATCTCGAACACAATCTCCGCAGCTTCTTTGAGCAGGACTATCGAGAATTCGAAACACTGTTCGCAGTCCGTCATGATGACGATCCGGCGGTTCGGGTTGTGCAAGCGCTCATAACTGAACATCCGGCTGTCCGGGCGACGCTAATTGTCACCGGCGAACCGCCATACCCGAATGCCAAAGTCTTCAGCTTGAGCCGGATGTTGGAGCTGGCTAGTTACCCGCTCATTGTGATGAGTGACAGCGACATACATGTGGGTTCCGATTTTTGCCGGAAGATTGCCGCGGAATTCGCATCGCCTTACGTCGATCTCGCCACCTGTCCGTACAGAGCAATCGGAGGGGCAAGCATATGGTCACGTCTCGAGGCCCTAGGCATGAACACCGATTTTCACGCCGGGCTTTTTACGGCTGTGCTGATGGAAGGCGTCCGTTTCGCCGTTGGCCCTACTATTGTGGCGCGCAGGAGCGTCCTCGACGCTCTGGGCGGCATTGAACGGCTTCAGAACTATTTGGCCGAAGATTTCATGCTGGGCAAAATTGCATCGGAACAAGGGTTCGGTGTCCGTTTCTCGTCGTATGTCGTCGAACATCGCATTGGAAGCGAGACAATGCAGGCAAACTTTGCCCATCGAATTCGCTGGGCCAGAAGCACGCGCCGGTCCCGCCCGGCCGGATATGTTGGACAGTTTTTCACGCACCCGTTTCCCATTGCATTAGTCATTTGCATACTCCTTCCGCACACGTGGCCGCTGCTGGTGGCAACAGTTGTGCTTCGAGCCGTCACTGCCTGGGTCGTATCCGACCATATCCTCGGTGCAAAAGTATCCTGGCTGCTCTTGCCCATTCAGGACATTCTTGCGTTCGTCTTCTGGATCGCCGGATTCTTCGGAAACTCGATTTTATGGCGCGGCCGCCGCTACGTTCTCAAGCGCGACGGCACCGTCGAACCCGCTGCTCAACATCATTGTGGGGCAGCTCCCTGAGCTGCGCCGGGCGCTCCGCCCGGCTTGCTCGCATGATTACGGTACCGGATGGCCCTTTTCGCGCTCGCCCGGCTTGTCCCGGTCTTCTCTGGCTTCTCTCTCGAGTTCCTCGGTATCTTTTACATCGTTCACCGCATAAAAGCCCTGCAGCGTACCATGTGAATCGGCCGCATCCTGCAAACTGCGGGCGGCCTGCTCCGCTTCGCCTGGACTTTCTACCAGATTCTCGGGCTTTTCATGTTCCTCTTGGCGTGGCATCGGTAGTTGGATTGCGCCACGATAAATTGAGTTACTTATTGCGGCAATACGTCGCTAAGTTGAACTTCAATGCCCAGCGACTCGGCCCGGAGCACGCCATCTTTCACTTCCACCGGCGGCTTGTCTTCCTCAAATATCCACGCGCGCCGTTCGTACGGATCGACCACCCAGACGCACGGTACGCCCATCTCTTCGTAATCGTGAACCGAGGCCCTGATTCGATTCCAGCGATCATCCGGAGACATGACTTCGACACACAGCAGCGGCGGCTTACTGGTAACTTCTTCCAGTTCGGAAATAACCGAAACGTCTGGAATGCGCACTCGTGTGGGCGAAACCTGAGTTCGGAGTGCTAGAAAAGCCATTAAGTCCTTTTGAGTGATAACATTCTCAAGGCAGGCAACAATCTTGCCCTGTGTAAACGAATGCCTCCCCAGACCCACGTTCCGTTCCACAATAATGCCGTCGATGTATTCGCAATCCGGCGAATAAGACGTATGCATGTATTCTTCAATCGGAATCAGGCCAGGTGCTGTCGCCATACGTCATTCTCTATTCTCACTCGAATCTATAGCGCCGGGATACGTAACGCACGTTCCATCCACCTTCGCCCAAGGCGTTAATTTGTGCGGTTTGGCGCTGGTTTCACTTAGAATGTCGACCACTTCAATGCCGCGTACCAGCAACGCATCCCCCACAAGCGATCGGTGGCATCTCCAGGGCACCGCTTCGGCGCACATAATCGCAACTGTTTTCTCTTTTGTGAGCGCCATCAGTTCATTGATCGCGACAGAAAATTCTTCCGTCTGCATGTAATCGGCATAGCCGCGGAACGATAGATTCTTCCAGCCGGTATTGATGGAATCCTTGCGGGCATGCCGAAGGCCGCCCAAAGCAGCCAGATGAAGATAACCGATCTTCTGGTTTTCAAGCGCCTCTTGAAGCGCTGTTTCTTCGTACTGCGGGTTATGCCGTGAGCGTGGAATTGTCCGAATATCGACGAGCAGATTGACTCTATATGCCTTCAGAATTTCGATGAATTCCTCAACCGGCCGCGTCGAATGCCCGATCGTGTAAATGTAGGGCGGACCGCCCGGTCCGCGCGGGTCCGCCTGGACCCGCTTGCTGGCCCTCGATCGAACCCCACTCGCCACCTTCAAATCCAGCGACCCGACAACGCCGCCGGCGGGTCGGCGATAGACTGGAACCGAATCAGGCGTGCCCAATCGGCATCCTTTGCGGCGGCTAGCGGCATCAATCCTTCATCCAGCAGGGCGTTCCAGTCGTTTTCGCTGAGAAGTACTTCTGCACAGGGTTGCGCGCATGTAGAGCCATCTTTCTTGTAGAGATGTAAAGGCAGATCCGCAATCTCCTGATGCATGCCCGGTTGAAAATCCCA
>DAISJE010000082.1:0-12049 GCA_036821665.1 Bryobacteraceae bacterium
GTGAAGAGTTAACGGATTTGCGTGCGCTCGGCGGCGGCGACTCGAACGAAATCTTGGCTGAACTGGCGCCTGGGGTGGATGTGGAGGGCTGGCGCGTGGCGCGGAACGGGGTTATGAACTCTAGTTGCGGCGTCTGTGGCAAACGCAGCCGCGAAGCTCTTTTACAGCAGATTCCTGCCCGGCCCCAAGATGAATTTATGATTTCGCGGAAGTTGATCGAAGATCTTCCCGCGCTACTCAGTTGTAAGCAGCCAGGCTTCGCGCTGACTGGAGGGTTGCACGCCGCAGCTCTCGTCGATCGGCATGGAGACGTGAGGGCCGCGTTTGAAGATATTGGCCGCCACAACGCCCTCGACAAGCTGATCGGGTTCTGTTTCCTGAACGGGCAAACTCCCTTAGCAAATCAAGTTGTTTTTATGAGCAGCCGAAGCAGTTTCGAGCTGATTCAGAAAGCTGCCATGGCCGGCGCGCCGGTACTCGCCACCGTAGGCGGCCCCTCCAGCCTCGCGATCGAAACGGCTCGTGAACATGGAATTACGCTGATCGGCTTTGTCCGGCAAGGCCGGTTTAACATTTACTCGGGGGAGTGGCGCATACACTCAAAATAGATGAAGCTGAGGTTTCGGAACAACAGTCTTCGATTGCGGCTCAACCGCCGTGAGGCGGAAACAGTCGCGGCCGGTTCCACTTTACAGGAACAGGTGTCCTTTCCGGAAGGCACTACTTTCGCCTACAGCCTCGAGGCGGCCGAGCGCGTTCACCCGGCTGCATCTTTTCAGCAGGGAACCCTTCACGTCGCTGCGCCGTCTTTTGAGGTTAAGAAGTGGGCCGAGAGCGCCGCAGTTGGCATCTATTTCGAATTGCCGGTCAATGGTTCCGTTTTGAAGATTGCGATTGAAAAGGACCTGGAGTGCGTTGATGCTCCGCTTGAAGAACGAGATCCGGACGCTTTTCCCCGCTCCACCTGCAAAGATTGCTAGTACGTCTGGCAATTTCAACCTGGTACTGCCACGTTTTGCGTTTGGCTGTTCGCATGTTAAGACGTAAGTAGTTGAAGTAGCGGGGTTGGCACTTTGGTAATATCTTTGCTCTAAGCGGTTAAGGAAAGATTACGTGACAAAAGAGGACAGGCTAAAGCTCGGCACGGCCTTGCTTGTACTCGCGACATGCAGTATTACTCCGCTTTCCCGGGCAAGAAGCCGGGTCGAGGGAGCGCTGGATGTCTCGTCGATTGTCCGAAAATCTGTCGCCGTTAATACCGCCGACTGGAAAGCACAACCGCAATACTCTCACCTGGAACGCGATACAAAAACCAAAATTGATTCTGACGGCCAGGCGAGAGCTTCACATTCCAAGGGGTTCCACGTCACTATGATCGAGGGGTCTCCGTATTATCGCCTCTTGGAACTCGATCATGAGCCGTTATCGGCAGTCCAGGCCCAACAAGAACGGGATAAGCTCAGCCGTGAGATTCAGCGGCGCAAGAATGAGACCCCCGATCAACGCAGCGCGCGAATTTCCAAGTATCAGAGCGGCCGCTCCGAGGAGCATCTGCTCATGCAACAAATGGTCGATGCCTTTACTTTCAAATTGAATCGGGAAGAGCGGGTCGAGGGCGTAGAGTGCTACTTACTGGATGCAATTCCCAATCCGGAATACACTCCCCCCGTTGAAAAGGCGCGAGTGCTGCTCGGGATGAAGGGTCACCTCTGGATTGATAAGGCGGAATATCACTGGGTCAAAGTAGAGGCGGAAGTGATCAACCCGGTGCAATTCGGTTTCTTTATCGCGCAAGTGAAGCCCGGAACAAGATTCGAACTCGAGCAGGCTGCGGTAGGCGGCGTTTGGCTACCGAAGCGGTTCGCCGAAACTGTTAATGCTAGCTTGTTCGGAATTTACGGTATGCGCTCGAGGCAGGAGGAGATTTACTCCGATTACCGGTTGATTTCGGAACAAGCCGAAGTACATCGTCCTTTTCGTGCGGTTGCGGCCGCCAATGCAGGTTTTAGCGGTTCACGTCGCGGTGGCTCTCCCGAACGCTAAATCCTGCCTTCTTCAATCTTTTGTTAATTTCATTTGCAATGAAGACGGACCGGTGATGACCGCCCGTGCAACCGAATGAAATTGTCAGATAGCTCTTGCCCTCGCGGATATAGTGCGGCAACAAATAGATCAGAAGATCCGAGATGCGGTTGATGAACTCGCCAGTCTGTGGGAAGGAGCGGATGTACCGCGCCACACTGGGATGCTTTCCCGATAGATGCTTGAACTCCGGGATGTAGTTCGGATTCGGCAGGAAGCGAACATCGAAAACCAGATCGCTGTCGGCCGGAACTCCATGACGGAATCCGAAACTGTTTACGTAGATCACGATCTTAGTGGCATCTTTTTGATCGTGAAACTTGCCGGATATCACGGCACGAAGTTCGTGAACGTTTAATTTGCTGGTATCGATGCACAGATCGGCCAGAACGCGGATTGGCGCAAGCTGCTGCCGCTCGTTACCTATACTTGCCAGCACGGTAGCCTCGCCGCCGAGCGGATGCGGCCGCCGGGTCTCGCTGAACCGGCGTCGCAGTATGTCGTCATCGGCATCGAGGAAAACCAGCGTTGAAAATAGCCGTTTTTTGAGTTCCTCATAGGTCTTTGGAAACTGCTTCAGCGCTTCGCCCTCGCGAATGTCGATCGCCACAGCGGCCCGCTTTTTCGACTCGTGCGTCAGGTCGGCGAACTTGGGAAGCAGAGCAATCGGGAGATTGTCAACCGCGTAGTAGCCAAGATCTTCAAAAGCTTTAAGAGCGGTCAGCTTACCGGAGCCGCTCGTTCCGGTTATGATAACCAGGTCGGCAGCTAACGGCGGCTCCTTCCCAGGCAGAGCGGGAATCTCTAGATTCGGTTTCGGCATTCACGCGGGTCGGGCATGCCCGATCGCTACATGGGGGAGGCGTGCCTCGCCCCTACGACTCTATCAGGTCGTAGTTTCCATCCGCACGGCGCACCAGAACCGATAAGCAATCGCGGCTCGCGTCGCGGAAAACAACATAATCCTGTTCGTTTTCCATTTCCAGCAGAGCCTCTTCAAGCGTCATGGGCTTTCTGTCCTCCTGGTAATTAACCCGAAAGACCTTTGGTTTTCCAACGCGGCCGTTTACCCGCGTTCCACTCGCTTCAATCTCGCTCGGCGTCCCTTCATTTCCGGCCCAGCCTTCCTTGGTTTCGCGCACAACTTTTGCGTCGCGATGCGTATCGCGCCAGCGGCTACGCAGATTGACAATCTGCTTCTCCAATTTCTCCACAGCCTGGCACAGAGCTGTCTCCAGGTCGCTATCGGCGCCCTCGCCAACCAGAGCATGATCGTAGAAATTGACCGTCACCTGCACTTTGTGCAGGTGACGCTCGATCTGGTGTGAAATGTGCGCTTCGCGCTCTCCCCGGCGCTCGACGAACTTACTCAATTTGGCTATTTTTGAGCTAACCTTCTCCTCCAGCGCAGGAGTGAAGTCTTTTGTCTTGCCAGAAACAATCAGTCTCATGTTCCCCTCATGAGCGGGCCACGAAGCGTTCCGCAGCTCGCGAAATTTTCAACCGGGCTTATTCAGGCGCGAACGCGGCGCTGATGCGTCGAAGGTATTTTCATGTCCTCCCGGTACTTCGCAACTGTGCGCCGGGTCACTTGAATTCCTTCCGCCTGTAGGCGGGCCGTGATCTGCTCATCGGTAAGCGGATGAGTGGCATTTTCATCCTCGATCATTTTTTTCACGCGCCTCTTTACGATTAGCAGCGGTGTGGCGCTGCCGGAGGGTCCTTGTACAGCTTCCGAGAAGAAGTAGCGCAGCTCGAAAACGCCCTGGGGCGTGTGAGCATACTTGTTTGCAACTGCTCGGCTCACCGTAGAAGGATGCACACCAATTTCTTCGGCCACCTCTTTAATCATCATCGGCTTGAGCTGGTCGATTCCAAATTCTAAAAATTCAAGCTGCCGGCGAATAATAGACTGGCAAACGCGCAAAATTGTTTGCTTACGCTGCTCGATATTTTTGATCAATTGCAGCGCCGAAGCGTAGCGTTCCTTTACGTAGTTCCGGATATCTTTATTCGGCTCCTGCTCGCGGTCGATCATGCGTTTATATTCGCCGTTTAGCCGAAGTTGCGGGATTTCATCATCATTCAAAGTGATGAGGTAATCATCGCCTTCCTTTTCGATATAAACGTCCGGCTCAACCTGCCGCGCTCCAGCGCTTGAATAACGCAGGCCCGGGGCAGGGTCCAGGTGGCGTATGACGTTCACGGCAATCTGAATATGCTCCGGTGGCCGCCCAAGTATTTTGGACAATTGCGTGAGTTGCCTGGTTTCCAGGAGCTTCAGATGATCGTGGACAATCTTCCATGCGACGGAATCGCGTGAACCCCGCGCCTCCAGTTGCAGCAGAAGGCAGTCCTGCAAATTCAAGGCGCCGACACCGGTGGGATCAAGCGACTGAACCGCTCGCAATCCCGCTTCGACTTCCTCCCGCCGTAGTCCCTCGGCAACTGCGATCTCCTCGATCGGCGTGGTGAGATAACCGCTCTCTTCCAGGTTGCCGATAATGCTGTTGGCGGCATCCCGCACGGCTTCCGGGAGAATCAATACGCTGAGCTGGCTGTGCAAGTGATCGCTGAGCGTAACGGGCGACGAGAGAAACGTCTCAAATGAGGGCTTTTCGACCGACTCGGAGACCGGGCTTTTGAAGCCAGGGTCCAGATAGTCGTCAAAGAAGCTGCCGAAATCGATTTCCTCGAAAGGGTCCGTTTCCGCCTTAGGCGCTTCTTCGGCCGCTGCTGCAGGTCCGGCGCTTTCCGCTACTGGCGCGATGCCATCCAACTGCGATTCACCGTCTAGCGGCGCTTCAAAGGCCTGAGGTGTATCCGCGCCAACGACCGTTTCGAGAATCGCCTGATCGGCTGGATCGGACCGGTTCTCGCGCTCGAGCAGCGATTGCACTTCGGCCGGAGTTAATTCCTCCCCGGCTTCAGCCGCTTCCTCCAGAACAGGGTTTTCCGCGATTTCGTTAAGGATCATGTCCTTCAACTCAAGACGATTGAGCTGAAGCACCGTGACCATCTGAACAAGGCCAGGCGTGAGTATCTGCTTTTGCTGGACTCCAAGATGCAGCCGTTGCGAAAGCGAACTCATTCGGATTTCAGTTTAGCACCGGAGGAGCCGCCTGCTTCTTCAGGAAAAATCGGGCTTTTAAGCGTGTTTGGCCGGATCCGGCTGGGCCGGCTTAACTGACAAGCGCCGGGGGGAAATAGAAATTCTCCCCCAGGTATATACGCCGCACTTCAGGATCGTTCCCCAGCGATTCCGGCGAACCGGCGCGGAAGATTCGTCCGCTGCTGATGATATACGCGCGATCGGTCACCGCCAGGGTCTCACGCACGTTGTGATCCGTCACTAATATGCCGATCCCCTTACGCTTCAGATCTCCGATGATACGTTGCAGTTCCAAAACCTGTATCGGATCGATACCGGAAAACGGCTCGTCGAGCAGAATGAAATCCGGCTGCAGGACCAGCGAACGGGCAATCTCTACACGGCGTCGCTCGCCGCCGGAAAGCATATATCCCTTGCTGTGCCGTACGGTCTCCAGGCCCATATCCTCGATGAGCGCATTCAAGCGGTCCCGCCGCTGACGCCCGTTTATCGGAAGCGTCTGTAAGATGGCCATCAGGTTGTCTTCAACACTCAATTTCCGGAAAACCGAAGGCTCCTGCGGAAGGTAACTCACCCCACGCCGCGCACGCTGATACATCGGCAGCGGGGTGATCGACTTTCCATCGAGCAATACCTCGCCGGCATCCGGGCTGATTAACCCGACAATAATGTAAAACGATGTCGTTTTGCCGGCGCCGTTGGGACCGAGCAGACCAACGACTTCGCCCTGCTCCACTCGCACCGTGACGTGGTCCACTACTGTGCGACCGTTATATGACTTTAGAATTTCGATTGTCTGGAGCGTTCTCATCCGACGAAACCGTCCGCCTAAACGCGGCAATCCGGCATCAGAGCTTGCGTCCTCAGCCGATGTTTTGAACTGATACTTTATGATACGCGGTGAATGGAAGGTGCTTTAGCGCTCTCACAACCGGCCACCAGGAAGAAGTACGCATACGCCTCTCTCACGGTTGCATTGGCTTGCTTGCGCTTCTGCCACTTGAATCTTCTCTGGGCCGACGAAGACTACCACATTGCTGCGGCCATTAATGTCCTGCATGGCAGGATTCCATATCGCGACTTCTGGTACGACAAGCCTCCGCTTTGCGCCATTTACTACTTACTGAACGCCGGTTATTCCGGCTGGTCGCTTCGATTGCTCGATGCCGGCTATATTCTGCTTGCGTGCTGGCTCGTCTATCGATTGGCACGCTCCTGGTGGAGTGAGTCCGAAGGCTGGACCGCCGCCGTTCTCTTTGCATTCTTCACGACGTTCTATCTGCCGTCGGCCGTAATTCCGTTCGCCGCCGACGCGCTCATGGTCGTGCCGCATCTGGCAGCCATTTACTCGGCCTACAAGAGAAGGCCTTTGCAGGCAGGCATCTGGTGCGGCGTTGCCTTTCTGTTCAATACCAAAGGCGTCTTCGTGCTTGCCGTGTGCGCGCTTTGGCTGTTGCCGGATGTGCTTTCTTTGCTGCTGGGATTCGCGCTTCCTCTAATAGCGGCACTAGTCGCCGCATGGACAACCGGCGCATGGGCTGGCTATTGGCAACAGGTCTGGCGTTGGAGCTTGACCTACGCCGAACAATCGCCCGTCACACATCCCATAACACTAGGCATTAAACGCACAGCCGATTGGCTCGGATTTCATGGTGCTTTAACCGCGGGCGCGGCTTTTGCACTAACTCATATGCGCCGCGATCGTACACGCCTTGCCATATGGCTGGGGCTTTCCTTCGTTGCGGTTTGCCTCGGCACACGCTTCGCGCCCCACTATTTCCTGCAATTTCTCCCTCCGATGGTTATTATCGCCGCGCGTGGGGTCGTGCTGGCGCTGCGGCAATACCGCAGAACCGCAGCAATCGTCCTGGCTTTGCTTCTCCTTGTTCCGTTCGTCCGCTTCGGCCCGCGTTATGTGACTCTTGCGATCGATGACATCGAGCACCGCCAGCCGCAATGGTCCGATGTCGTGCTCGATGAAGATAGCCGCGCTGTCGCTCAAAAGGTACTCTCGCTCGCCACGCCTGGGAACACACTCTTCGTCTGGGGCTACCGCCCGGACATGTACGTCTATACGCGCATGGTTCCCGATAGCTTGTTTGGAGATTCGCAGCCGCTCACCGGCGTGCCCGCCGACCGCCATCTTAAGACCGATGTGCCCATCTATAGCGCGAGCGCCGCGGCCAACCGGTTAAAGCTTACACAATCCCGGCCAACGTTTATCGTGGACGGCCTCGGCTTGCTTAACCCGAAGTTGGCTCCCGCCGTGTATCCGGAACTGCGGCTTTGGCTCGCCCATTACAGGTTGGCCGGCCGCACCAAGCTGAGCCTGATCTATCGCCTGACAAACTGATATCGAATTTGTCAAAATTAGTACCAGTACTTTGAAAGTTGGCAAAGCGACCCGGGAACGGTAAAATCCAAACGCTCCTGGGATTTTCCTCCATGCGTGTATCTCGCCTACTTCTCGCGCTCCTGTGCGGCCTCGCACCGGCAATGCTTCAGGCCAGCAGGCCTACGATCATCATTAACAGAGACCCTCCGAATATCACGGTCATTACGAACAAGACGTTCAGTTTTGGAGCCGATTCGTCGGGCGGCGGCCTCTTCTCTTTTCAAAATGAGACCGGAGAAAATTGGTTTGAACTCGACATCCTGGTGACTTTGCCACCCAGTGTGACAGCTATTACTTGCGGCAGTCCTGCATTTGTGGTCTGCACGCCTATTCCGCCGCACGATTCGGTCTCGTTCTGGGACATCAGCTTTGGGCCGAATCCAAATGGCGGCATAGCGAACGGCGAAACTTTTTCCATCAATCTGAATAACAACGCCGTGGTTAATATGGATCCGAACGGAGCCGGCGATTGGGGCGCCAACACGGATTTCAATGCAATTGCCAACCAGGACGCACCCGAACCGGCATCCTGGCTGCTGATGGGAGCCGGTATGCTCGGTCTCGCTTTCTACGGCTACCGCCGTCGCGCATCAGCGGTCTGACCGGACATTTTCGCCATAGATTTGAACTTCGGCAAGGCACGAACGGCCTTGAGATCCGGATCTTTCATCACGTCCTCGAGCGACGTACCGTTTTGGAGAGCCCGTTGCAATGAAGCGAGCGCCTCCGGCAGGTGTCCTTGAAGTGAAAGGATTACGGCCTCGTCGTACATGAGCCCGCTATCGGCGCCATCGATGGCGCGAGCACGCTGAATCAGTTGGCGCGCGCGCGGAAGATCCCCTTTGGCTGCGTAGCACATCGCAAGCGTTCCCATTACTTCCGCGTTCTGTGGATTAATTTGCAACTGGTTGTATGCCGCGGTGATAGCGCGGTCATAAGTTGAGAGCGCTTCTTGTTCCTTTCCGGCGCGCCGGTAGGCCTGGGCCAGATTACGCAAGGAGACCGTAGAATTGCCGTTCAGTTGAACTGCTTTTTCATACATCTGAATCGCTTCCGGATAACGCCCCAATTCGTAATAAGCGCTGCCAAGATTTGAATACGAATCGAACGCCGGATGCAGCTCGATGGCTTTTTCTAAATACGGTATGCAATCCTTCCAGCGGCCTTCCAGCGAGTAAATCGCGCCGATATTGTTATACCCGGACCACTCCTTGGGGTTGAGATCGATCTGCCGCTGAAATTCCTTGAGTGCCTCCTGATTGTTCCCGATGTCGGCGTATGCTCCCCCGAGTTGCTTGTGGTTGTACCAGTAATAGGGATTCAGATCGACGGCCTTTTTGAACGCAGCCAAAGCCGCTTCCGACTGGCCGGTCGCGCTGTATGCCTGCCCTAAGCGGATGTACCCGTCATCGGAATTCGGCGCGAGCCGGAGAGCGTGCTTGATCTCTTCTACCGCTTCGGCATTTTTCCCGGTCGCCGTATACACGCTGCCCAAAGCGAAATAAGCTTCGGGCAGATTATCATTCCGTTGTTTTGCTTCGCGGGCGGCGACCAGCGCTTTTTCCGCCCAGAATCCCTCCTTCCTCGTCCGATACAACAAAAGGCTGCTATCCGCCACTCCGGTCCAGGCCAGCGCGAAATCGGGATCTTTGACACACGCCTGCTCGAACAGCGCCAACGCCTCATTCGCGCCGGTTGCGTCCCGACGATTTTTGAGAATGTCCCGGCCTTTCAAATAGAGATCGTAGGCCGCCAGGTTCTGGGTAGGAGGAAGAGCAGCCCGTTCGCGCTCTTCGATGGTAGGCGTGATATTCAGCGCCTGCACGATCTGCGTCGCAATCTCCTCCTCGAGTGTGAAGAGGTCGGCGCGAAGCCCGGTAAACGGCTGGCTCCAGATGCGCTGCTGCCGCTTTGGTTCAACCTCGTCAATGCTGGCGATGACCTGAATGCGATCGCCCGCGCCTTGAACGGTACCGCTCACAATCAGGTTTGCGCCAAGCTGCCGGCCAATAAGAGCCTCCGGTTGAGCCAAATCCACTCGTTCGAGCGCCGTTGTCGAGATGGGATGTACACCATTCAGAGCAAATAACCGGGACGAGATGGAATCGGCGATGCCCTCCGCCTCGTAACGCAGATTCGGGTCCGCGCTGAGAGTACGAAAAGGTAAAACCGCGATGTATTTACCCTTGGAAGGGAGAGGGCGCGGAGTAGTAGCACGCTGGTAGAAAAAGAACACGGCAGCGGCGATGATAACGGCGGCCGCAAAGCCGAAGGAGCCGTAGAGCCAAAGACGGCTGGAGGGCCTGCGTTTGCGCTTCGCGGCACGCCTTTCAGATGCGGTGTGCTGAGTTTCCGCCTGGCGCAAATCAATAAGCAACGCATGCGCGCTCGGATAGCGCTTATGCTGGTCGCGTTCCAGGCAGCGAAGAACGATGGCGGCGAGGCGGTCCGACAGCGCCGGGTTTAAGAGCTTTGGATTTTGGGGAGTTTCGGCGACGCGCAACGCCAGCGTTTGAAAAACCGAATCGTCCTTGAACGGGATTTTGCCGGTCGACATCTCGTACAAGATCAAGCCGAGCGAGTAGATATCGGTTCGAGCATCGACCAGCTTGCCTTCGGCCTGCTCAGGCGACATGTAGCGCGGAGTTCCATGTACTTCCCCATCACGACTCTGAGATTGCCGTGTATCCAGCGGACGAGCCAACCCGAAATCGGCGATACACGCGTGACCGGCGGAATCAAGCAACACATTGCTGGGCTTCAGATCGCGATGCACGATTCCCTGGTCGTGAGCGGCTGCCAGTCCCTCGCAGATTTCGATGGCAAGCTGAAGCACGCGCTCCTCAGGAAGAGAGCCATAGCGCTGCAGCAGATGGGCGAGATCCTCTCCGTCGGCCCATGCCATGGAAACAAAGCGCAATCCGCCTGCTTCGCCCAAATCGTGAATGCGCAATACATTCTTGTGCGAAATCTGACTGGCGAGCGAAATCTCGTGCTTCAGCCGGGACAGCGTTCCGGGCTGGTCCGATAGCTCCGGGCGCACGATTTTAAGGGCAATGGTGCGATCGAGGTCCAGATCCCTCGCGCGGTATACCTTGCCCATCCCGCCTTCGCCCGCTTCCGCTTCGATCAAATAACGCGACCCCAAAATCATGCCGGGCGTGAAGACTCCCGAGCTGGAAGCGCGCGAAGAGGATCGCATCCCATCCGCGGCTTTGAGGTCGTCGAGTAATTGCTGTACGCTTTGATAGCGCTGCGCCGGCACGCGTTCCAGACACCGCATTACGATGCGCGCGAGCCATGACGGGACGGTTGGATCGACGGAGGCGATCGGGCGCGCGCGATCGCGCGTCCGGGCCAGGAACGATTCCATCAGGCTCTCATCGGGGAATGGCAGCTCCGCGGTGAGCAGCTCGAAGAAGATTACGCCCACGGCAAAAATGTCGGAACGCGCATCGCTCTGTTTGCCCATCGCCTGCTCGGGAGCCATGTAGTGCGGCGTGCCCAGTACGGCGCCGGTGCGGGTGATACCGGTTTGCTCAAACGAGCGCGCCAGGCCGAAGTCTACGATCCGCACCCGGCGGTCGCGGCCAACCAGGATATTCTGCGGCTTCAAATCGCGGTGAATGACATCCTCGGCGTGAGCCGCGTGCAGCCCTTCGCAGATCTGCTGGATCAGCGCGACGGCCTCTTTCGGCGGAAACTTTCCGCGTTGCTCGAGCAGCGATCGGAGATCCGTGCCATCCACGAATTCCATCGTGATGAAGCGCAGCCGGTCGGCTACACCCAAGTCGAATACCCGAACGACGTTGCGATGAGCAATCTGCCGCGTCAGAAGGGTTTCCTGCTTAAGGCGACGCAGCGCGGCGGAATTCGCGGCCAGATCCGGCCGGATGGTCTTCAGGGCAATGGTGCGCTCCAGTTCGGCATCGAACGCCTCATACACCGTTCCCATGCCGCCCTGCCCCAGGGATCGAATGATTTGGTACCGGCCGGCGACCACATAGCCGGCAACGAACTCGCTTGCAGAGGGATAATCGCCAGGGCCTTCTGAAGACGGCGGCGCGCCGGTTCCCTGCTCCCTAAAATCCGCAGCAAGGGTCTGATCGGTTCCTTCGAAGGCGCTATTGCAGTGCTCGCATGATATGGAGCCATCCGGATTAGAGCACGAACACACGGGACAGATCAGCATTGCGAACCTCTACTCGACGTATGTGACCTGGGCCTCTTGCTGTCTCTGGTGGCTTTCCATTGGCCAGTGTTCCGCTACACTACGCCCGCTGACCGCTAATGAACAGCTATCTGCTCGAATAGTAGTGAGTGTAGCAGTTAAATTCGTTTCTCGTGATCTAACATTCATTGGGATGCCAAAGCGGGTTTCGAAAAGCCGGGCGAGGGCGCCCGGCGCAGCTCAAGGCTAATGTCATTTAGTTTTGGTGGAGCAGAATCCGCGACGCCTC
>DAISJE010000083.1:0-11982 GCA_036821665.1 Bryobacteraceae bacterium
GAAAGCCCTGCAGATAACCGGACAGACACAAGTACCCGTCAAGGGAAACGTGTCTGCGAATGCCCATGTGAGCGGCACATTGCAAGCACCCAGCGCTAATCTCGATTTCCGGCTCGTGAGGGCTGAAGCATATGGCGAACGCATTAACAGATTAGAGGGCAGCCTCGCATATTCGAATGCGCAGGTTCAAATTCCTTCTCTAAACCTCCAAATTCCGGCCGGCAGGATAGCACTGAGCGGGTCGTTTGCGCATCGGCCTGGTGATTTCAATAATGGGTCGCTGAATCTAAAGGTGGATAGCTCAGATCTTCAGCTCGCAAAAATCGCCCACGTTGAGCAAGCGAAGCCCGGATTCGCCGGCGCTCTGCAGTTGAATGCAACGCTCGCAGCCAATCTGCGCGAGCGCAACGGCGCGCGGAAAATATTGGTTTCGGCCTTGGACGCCAATGTTGTTGCGAACGGTCTCCGAGTGAATGATCGAAGGCTGGGACAAGCCAAATTTCAAGCCAGGACAGAGGGTCATAACCTCAAATTCGGGCTCGACTCCGATATTGCCGGGAGTCAGATTCATGGTTCGGGAACTTCTCAACTTGTCGGAGATTACCCGACGCGCGCGAATCTATCGTTCAACAATATTCGCTACATGAATATTGCGCCGTTCATTTCGACCGCCACAGGCACCGCTCCACCCGCATTCGATGCTGTTGCGGATGGGCAGGTCTCGATTGACGGTCCGCTGCTCGATCCCAATCGTTTGACTGGACGGTTGCAGTTGAGCCAGCTTGATGTCCGAACAAACCCTCAGATGACGCCAACCGGCGCTCCCGCCCTCAGAGTAGTCGATCTAAAAAATCAGGGGCCCATCGTCGTATCGTTGAGTCAATCGACACTCCATATAGATCAGTTGCGGATTGCCGGTCCGGATACGAACATCAACGCCTCGGGAGCCGTCAACTTAAAAAACGGCAGTAATCCGCTGGGCTTGACGGTTGCTGCCGATGTGGATCTCAGCCTCTTACAAGATATAAGCCGCGATTTTTACTCATCCGGTTCAATCTCGCTGAATGCCACCCTGCGAGGCAGTTTCAGGCAGCCGCTCGTTAACGGAAAGATTGTATTGAAAAATGCGAACGTGAACTACACAGGAGCGCCCAACGGCTTGTCGAACGCCAACGGGATAATTTTGTTGAATGGGACCAGTGCCAATATTCAGACTTTGACCGCGGAGAGTGGAGGCGGCAAGATCAGCGTTGCCGGCTTCGTTGGATACGGTCCGGTTGTGAATTTCGATTTACGCGCTAATGCCAATAAAGTTCGCGTACGCTACTCCGGCGTCAGCGTGACCTCTAATGCCAGCATTAATCTCATCGGAAGTACCAGGCGCTCTTTGCTGCGAGGCACAGTAACCATTCAACGCATTGTCTACAATTCATCGAGCGATGCCGGATCGTTGCTGTCCTCGGCCTCTAGTCCGCCCTCCACCCCCACCGCTCCATCCAGCTTATTAGCCGGGATGCGGCTTGACATACATATTCTGACAGCGCCGGACTTACGAGTGGCATCCACGTATGCGAACAGACTCGAAATTTTTGCTGACATGACGGTCCGCGGTACAGCCGCAAATCCGGGCATGCTAGGCCGCGTGCACGTGACGAATGGTCAACTAGTATTCTTCGGCAATACCTACACGGTGAGTACAGGTACGGTTAATTTCTACGATCCAAATGCGATTGAACCGGTTCTGGATGTTTCGCTTGAGACAGTCGCGCAAGGAGTTTCCGTGACCATAGGTGTGTCCGGAACGATGGACGATTTGAACTTGAGCTATCGTTCCGACCCTCCTCTTACTTTCCCGCAGATCGTCCAATTGCTTGCGACGAATACCACGCCCGCCAATCCGGTCATCGCGGCGCACCAACCGGCTCCGGCGCAACAATCGCTCAGTCAAATGGGAGAATCGGCGATACTCGGACAAGCTATAGCCAATCCGCTTGCCAGCCGCGTCCAGCGTGTTTTCGGGTTGAGCCAATTCAAGATCGATCCCTCTGTTGCCGGCAATAACGGGTCACCGACCGCCAGAGTTACCTTGCAACAGAAAATTGCCAGTAACATCACGTTTACGTACATAACTGACGTGACAGAGACGAATTCACAAGTGGTTCGAGTGGAATGGGATTTCACTGGAAAATTGTCGGCCGTCGCGTTGCGCGATTTTAACGGCAACGTCAGCATTCAGTTCTTTTACAAATTTAAACGCAGATAGGAGCTGCTCACAGCGAAACATGAAGATCGTCGTCTTTGGGCTCACCGTAAGCTCAGCATGGGGCAACGGTCACGCAACCTTATTGCGCGGATTGTTCCGCGCGTTGCACGAAATGGGACATGAAGTTCATTTTTTTGAGCGTGACACGCCGTACTATGCCTCTCATCGAGATGTAAAATCGTTGCCCTTTGCGGAGCTGCATCTGTACTCGAACTGGGGAGATGTACTTCCAATCGCGGCAGAACTGCTGGCTGCAGCGGACGTAGGAATGGTGACCTCCTACTGCCCCGATGGCAGCGCTGCGTGTGAGCTTGTCCTCGACTCAAAAGTTCCTCGATCTGTGTTTTATGACATGGATACACCCGTGACTCTCAGCCGTTTGCAGCGCGGCGAAGACGTCGAGTATCTTCCGGGAGCGGGCTTGCACGATTTCGATCTGGTCCTCAGTTATACAGGCGGTCTGGCGCTCGCAGAACTGCGGAACAAACTGGGAGCAAATTGTGTAGCCGCCCTGTATGGCTGGGTAGATCCAGAAATCCATCATAGAGTTCCAGCCATTCCGGAGTACACAGTCGATATGTCCTACTTGGGAACTTATTCTGAGGACCGTCAGGCTACACTGGATCGCTTCTTAATGCAGCCGGCACGTGCTCTTTCGAGTCATCGTTTTGCGATCGGGGGCGCCATGTATCGGGGAACTCACCTTTGGCCCGAAAATATTCGTTACTTCGAGCACATCGCACCGCACGGACATTCTGCTTTTTATTCGTCCTGTCCTCTGACATTGAATGTTACGCGCGGATCAATGGCCGCGATGGGGTATTGCCCGTCTGGTCGACTCTTTGAAGCAGCGGCTTGTGGCACGGCTGTAGTCAGCGATTGGTGGCCGGGAATTGACACATTTTTTACGCCGGGGGAAGAAATTTTGATCGCAGTCCGCGCTGCAGATGCGATGCAAGCAATTCAAAGAGATAGGCAGTCATTGGATCGGATTGGCATGCGTGCTCAAGAGCGCACACTCGATTGCCACACAGCAGAGATTCGGGCGCAACGGCTTGTCCGGTTGCTCGAATCGCCTGTTAGCGACATTGAAGCGACGGCACTGCTATCTGCGGAAGGAGCGTGAGCATGTGGGGAATCATACCGGCCGCGGGGATGGGCAGCCGCATTCAGCCGTTAGCGTTTTCGAAAGAACTGTTACCGGTGGGTAGCTTTGTTAATAATCATGGTGAGCGCCCGAGAGCAGTCAGCGAGTACCTTATCGAGCGCATGGTCAAAGGCGGTGTGCAAAAGATATGTTTTGTGATCTCGCCGGGGAAATCGGACATTCTGAATTACTTCGGAGGACACGCACTTTCAGCCTCGATTTTCTACGCTGTGCAACCGAAACCGGCCGGTTTATGCGATGCAATTTTTCAAGCGCTACCTTTGATCCCTCGCGATGAGCAGGTGTGTATCGGGCTTCCGGATACCATATGGTTCCCCGAGAGCGGTTTTGCGTTGCTTCCCGACGAAGTTTTATCGTTTTTACTTTTCCCTGTTGACCATCCCGAGAACTTCGACGCTGTCGTCACAAATGAGCGCGATGAGGTTCTAAAAGTGGAAGTAAAACAGGCTAGTCCAGCGACTCATTGGGTTTGGGGCGCTCTTAAGATGCCTGCACCTGTTTTAAATGATCTTCATAGCCTCTGGGCCGCCCGCCGGGACGAATACTTAGGAACATTAGTAAACGAGTACCTGGCCCGCGGTGGCCGGGCGCTCGGGATTAAGGCCGGTGAGTGTTACGTGGACGTCGGGACTCTGAACGGCTATCGTGAGGCGCTGCGCGTATTAGACAGGAATTACGCGATGGCGGAAAAAGCTTAATTCACGCCAATCGTACCGGCTCATGTTAAGCCTCGAAACGGTTAACGATTTTTCGGAGCTTCTAAAAAAGAAGGCGGATTGGTCTGGCTTTGTCGCGTCATTGCCGCAGGTAACTCCGTTTCAGCTTCCCGTGTGGCTCCTCACCTGGTGGCGTCATTTCGGCAGCGGCCAGCTTTGCGTCTTTATTTTCCGCAGTGGCCGTCAGATCGTAGCGGTTGTTCCGTGCTTCCGCCATGAATGGGATGGAAAACGGCAGATTACTATGATTGGATCCGGAATCTCCGATTATTTAGAGCCTGGAATTACGGGTGAACACAGCCGTGCGGTTGTGGAAATGTTGGCGGAACACTTGCGATGCGATCGCGAGTGGGATGTTTGTTCTTGGCAGGACCTCAATGCCGCTACGCCGCTAGGTTCACTGCCGCTGGACCAGGATCTCGCGATTGGCGTCGAACCAGAAACGGAATGCACCGAAACCCAAATCGCCGGCAATTTTGAGCATTGGTGGGAGCAACGGCCTCATGGGCTACGGCGTAATGTTCGCCGGTATCTCGAAAAAGCGAGGTCCATCGCGGAACCGGAGTTTTGTATTTCTTCAAAAGCAGAGCCGGAAATTGTGAATGCATTGATTTCACTGCATGCTGTGCGATGGGAGAGGCACGGCAGGCCCGGGATGATTGTGGCGAACAAGTCCGGCCCGTTCCTGCGTGAAGCTTTCGATCGCTTTGCCTGCGCGGGCATGTTAAGCTTATTCGCGCTCCGTTTCCAGGGGAAAATCGTCGCTGTTATCTGTTCATTTCCGTATCGCAACCGGTTGTTTTCATATCTAAGCGCTTTCGATCCCGAGTATGAAATTTATGGGTTCGGCCGGCTTTTGCTCTACTATTCGATGCGGTACGCGTTTGAGGAACATTACATTGGATGGAACTTTCTTCGGGGAAGCGAACCCTACAAGTTTGATTGGGGCGCGCGGAGTATAGCCAAATGCCGCGTCATTATTACGCGAAGCGCTTAGCAGCGAAATCACGGATTACGCGCGGGTACAGTTCTAGATAACCGGCGATCATACGTCTGCAATCAAAGCGCTCAAGGGCTCTTGTCCTGCATACGTAAGAGGAAAGCCCTACGGAATTGTCGACGGCGCGCGCCATCTCTTCTTCGGAATCGACGATGAATCCGGTTACACCGTGTTCCACGATCTCCGGTAACGCGCCGGAGCGATACGCAACGACCGGTGTGCCCGACGCAATTGCTTCCATCGCCACTAACGAACTGGTTTCCGCAATTACGCTGGGCACGAGCAAACAAATTGCGTCGGACAACAGCCGCGCTTTTCTTTGAATGCCGACCGGCCCGACATAGCAGCGTTTATGGTCGAGCAGGGGCCGAACGTTCTCGGTGAAATAGATCTGGTGATCGTGAAAAGGATGCACCGGGCCGGCGACAACCAGCGGCAAATCCATACGATGTGCCACGGAGAGAGCAATGTGTACACCCTTTTCGGGACAGATACGACCGAGCCACAACAAGTGGCCCCGTTTACCGGATCCTAAGGCATATTGCCCGATATCGATTCCGTTCTCCACAATGGAATAAACAGTTCCACAAGGAAGCGAGTTTGCCTGATTCCGGGATACACAGGAGAGTTGAACGGCGCCATTCAACGCAGAAACGGGATATAAATCCACGGGCAGATGAAGTGTCGCAAGCATCGGCAATCTGCGGGCCGGGCGATAAGCATCGAAATCGAGCCCGTGAAAGTGAATCAGGTCGATACTCTCACGAGCGAGCACGTTTTCAATGGCACTAGCGTGTGTTTGTTGCGCCTCGGCCCGCGCAGCGCCGGTGAGTTCGGAGTTTGCTGCCGGCGTTGCTACCAGATCGCCACTTACCTCGGAGCCTTTCGCGGCAATGACAATAGAGCGGTGGCCCGCATTGACAATTCCCTTTTCGAGCAGATACAGAATCTGCTCCGCTCCGCCGCCCGAGTCCCGTCCGACCGGAAGCGAAGGAAACCCCACACTCAAGATCGTGAGACGTCGTTCGACTTCCATCTGCTCTCTCATATGATTTCATCCGGCGCGGGAGACGACCTTCGCTACAATAGTGCGAAACCGCCATGGATAGACACGCTTGAAGTTTAATGGCTGAAGAAGTTGTAGCAGCATCCAAAAGCGTTACTTCGACGGGCAGCATCACTCCTCAACGATCACGGCAGGAGGAACTGTCGTCGTTGGGCCTCATTCTGGCGCTCCTATTCATCGCAGCAGCGGTGATTTCCCGCAAGCCCGAGTTGATATTCAGGGCGCAGTTTTGGGGCGACGAAGCGACCTGGTTCGCGGACGCGTACATGAACGGAGCGTTGCATGCATTTTTGCAACCTCAAGCCGGGTACCTCTGCGTTGCCTCAAAACTGGCTCTATTACCGGCCCTGCATGTCCCTTTGCTCTACGCCCCAGTAGTTTTCGGCCTCTTTGCCGCGGGCGTTCATGCGCTTATGGCGGGGTTTCTGCTGACCACAAGGCTCGCTCACGTCGCAAATTTGCAATTGCGAGCGCTGCTTTGCATTCTTTGGGTAATTCTTCCCAATGCCGGCGAAATTGATTCGCTCAATAACACGCAGTGGATGCTAGCAGCGTTGGGCGTGGCCGTTCTCGTTTCCAGCCCGCCTAGAACAATAGCGTGGAGAACTTTCGACCTTGTATCCATCTGCCTCGTGTCTGTTACAGGACCTTTTTGCGTGCTGCTGTTTCCACTTGCAATTGTCTGGTGGCTTATGCGGCGAAGTAACTGGACTATTGTGCTTGCATGCATCTTCGCCGCCGGTTCCTGCGTACAGCTTCTGACGTTACGCCACGCATTAAGCCCATGCCGGCCAAGAGAGATAATCAGCCCGCTTTTGGCCAGGCTTTCCGCCGGGCAGATATTTTTATTCGGCACGCTGAATGGCGGTAATATCCTGCCTCACGCAACCATAAATACCGCTGCCGTTACGCCTCTGGCGATTCTTATTGTGATAGCGGGCGTTAGTGTGACCGTATATGCATTGCTAAGAGGCCCCGCCGAACTGAAGCTGTTCATCGTGTTCGCGGTACTGGTATTCGCCGCTTCGATCCGAAGACTGCATTGTGATCCGGGTTGGGACTGGCAATCCATGATGACGGTCGGCTATGCAATCCGGTACTGGTATATACCGCGGTTGGCGGTGTTTGCAATTTTCGTGTGGATGATTGGAAAACAGCGGCCGACGTGGGTTCGAGGCACGGCCACGGCGGCAATTCTGCTCATAGCCGCGTCAGCATTCGCCCATTGGCGTTATCCGGCGTGGCCGTATCAGGACTTTCGCCGATACGCTCGCGCGTTTGAACAAGCGGCGAAGGGTACGCCGATCTCTATTCCGGTCAATCCACCTGGATGGAAGATCGTTCTGGTCAAACACTAAGCGTCATGGATCGCGACAACTTTCTTCGGTCGCTCATAGATATCAATGGCTGCGGGTTGGAAATCGGACCCAGCTTCCACCCTCTCGTAAAGAAGTCGTCAGGCGCGAAGGTCGAAGTCGTGGATTATACGGACGCGGCTGGTCTCAAGGAACACTACCGAGGTAATAAGCATGTAAATGTTGAAAATATCGAGGAAGTCGATTATGTAGTGCAGAGCGGATCAATTTTTGAAGCTGTGAGAAAGAATAAGTATTATGACTACATCGTCGCTTCGCATGTAATCGAACATACTCCTGACATGCTCGGGTTTCTGAAGGACTGTGCAAAGCTTCTCAAAGACAGAGGCATCCTTGTACTTGCTGTACCGGATAAACGGCACTGTTTCGATGTTTTTCAACCTTTGACAAGCACCGGGTCAGTTCTTCAGGCGCATATTGACGGCCGCATCCGTCCTACGCCTGGTGCGGTTTTCGATGATCGCGCATACAACGCTATTCGTAACGGGGACATTGCATGGGGACTAGGCGCGACCGGCGACCTTCGGTTCTATCTGGAGATGAACGAAGCAAAGGCGCACTTTGCTACTGAGCGATTTACGACCAATTACCTCGATGTCCATACGTGGCGATTCGTACCTTCGAGCTTTCGGCTGATTATCAACGATCTGTACGAAATCGGTGAGATTTCTCTGCGAGAAGATCGATTTTTTGACAGTGTCGGAAACGAGTTTTATGTAACGCTGTCTTCGCAAGGACAGGGCTGTCCTGTCGATAGGTTAACGCTTGCAAAGCAGATGCTGCTTGAGCAGGCCCAAATCAGCGTCGTATAAAGTCACGCGGGCTTTCGCGCTATCACTAAAAATTGCTTCCCGAAGATTCGCCACGCGATTTGCAGCCTGAGATATATACGCAACGTCCAGATCGGCGGGCGTATGCCCTGGCACATCGTGTAGGGAAGAAATTTGGGTATAGCTTGCTCGATTTCGAAGCCGGCCATAATCATTGCTTCCGACAACGACAGCTCGGTTAACGGCAGATGATGGTCGAAGAAATCCCAGTAGCTACCGCTCAAATACTTTACGTTTGGCCCTAAGGTAATCAAGCGGCCACCGGGCCGCAAACAACGTCGCGCTTCGAGCAACGTACCCTGAAGCGAGGCCTTGGTCGGAAGATGTTCAAAAAAATTGCTGGTAAAGACAACGTCCAACGAATTATTCGCCAAGGGCCACGGCGTGCTGCAATCCTGCTCGATAAGCCGGATCGCGGGGTGCAGGCGCTCTCGCGATGCAGGGTTCAGGTCCATTCCGTATTTGCGGCTGGCCATCAAATTATTAATAAACTCACCGTATCCGCAGCCAAGGTCCAGGACTGTGCTGTCAGGTAAGATCCAACGCGAAAAGAATTCATTAACCAGAACGCGCCATACGCGATCGCGATAGTGTTCAATCCCGGTGAAGCGAACGGTGTAAATTCTTTCAAGTTCGAGCTGAAATTCGCTCTCAGAAATAGTAGCGCTTATAGGCTCTCGAGATGTTCCCGTACTCATTAAAATGACCTCATTGTCGCCACTTCCACGGTATCCCTGCCGGCACACCCCCGTGTACCAAAAACAGCGGATGCAATCTGGCTTGCATACCCGTTCCAAGCATACCGTTGTTGCACCTCATAAAACGCTTTTTCCACCATTTCCATATAACGATTGCGATCCATAACGGCTTGGATAGCCTCTTGCAGTTTCAGATCCCACTCATGCGCATTCGCGATAAAACCATTTTCGCCATCCCGAATTGCGCTGCGAAGTGTATAAGTCGAAGACGAAACCGTTAATGTGCCCACGATGGCCGATTCAAAGTACTTTAGCTCCGACTTGCAGTTTGTAAAAACATTGTATTGAAGCGGCGCTATGTTGATCTCGACTTCGGCAATGAGGGCCTGCAGATTCAAAAAATCCTGCAGCGGATAGATCTCAAGGCGATCCCGATGCTCCGGAAGGAAGTCCTTCGGTTTAAGAAAACCAACTGTCCGCACCCGGACGTGCGGATGTTCATTCAAGATGGTCTTCAGTGCGCTCACGGCAACCTCGAAGTCGCGATTGTGGGAGGGCGTGCCGCTGAAATAGCCGATATGGAGTTTGCCATCGCGAGCGAATCCGATTTTTTGCTTTGACAGGAAAATTCGTTCGGACTCTGCCTGTTGCCGGCGGTTTAAAAAATTGGGCACAACCGCGGGCGCGATGTGGGGAGCATAGGTTGTTAGCTTATCCGCGAGGAATCGATTCGTGACAATTGCGCCGTCGCAAAAACGTAACGTTGCGCCGATGCGGCCGACATATGCAAACCAATAATCCCACAGTTCCTGAGAGGCGATAGGCTGGCTAAGCGCATCGAATATCAAATGAATGTAACCCGGATCAAAGACCAGGTCATCGACATCGAAAAGGACTCGCAGCCCGCGAGCTCTTGCCCGTTGAATCATCCGATCAATATCGGCATCGAAACGCGTCCTGCAAATGACTAGCGTATCGGCGCGATCGATAAAGCTCTCCACGTAAGAAAGATCCGCGCGAGAGAACCAGGAGGCGGAAATGCCGAGTTCAGGTGCAGCCTCCAATGCTTCAACCATGTTAAAGACACGGTAACGGAAGGTACTGGTGTCCGGGGTCTCGTAGAAATATGCGATGCGCCGTTCACCGCTGTTGAACGCCTTAAATCGTTCCTCGAAGCTAAGCTTCCAGGGGTCAGTGTAGGCAATCGAACCCGCGCCTAAACCGGTGAACATGGCTCAGATTTCCTTTTCCTGAAGTATCGACGCGAGTTGTTGTACTGTTCCATGCAGCGCCGATCTCCAGTCTCGAAGAAGTTTATTGCGCGAGTAATTGCCGAAGCGGACGGTCTCATTGCAGGCCATCTTGATTCCCGTCCCAATGGCGTCTGCAAGGGACTGAGCGCTAGGGTTTGCGCAAAGAATATTGTCGGAATAGCGATGCAGCGACGTTTTTATGCCGCGAGTGTTGGTTACAACTACGGCGCCGCACGCGGCAAGATCAAGGGGTGGATAACTTGGATGCGGCGTATCCATTAAACAGAGGCCGAGATCGATGCTGCGTAGTAAAGCTGCGTATTCCGACCATGACAGGTCTTCGATAATCTGCGGGTCGACGCCGCGCGGCAAGGAAATTGGTTTAATCGAGCGTCCGACGAAGTAAAGGTTCCAATCCTCCGGGCAAAGAATATTGTTCTCAATAGCCGCGCCTATCGCCTCCAAGCCGCGCCAGTAAAGATTTCTTTCATTGAATGGACGGGCATAGAAAAAGAAATTTCGCTTGCTGCCGGAAGGGCGGCTCACTGCAGCAGGATAATAATGCGATTCGGGGAAAGCTGGTTCGAAGAAGATTCCATTCCTTCGAATGTTGGCCAATGCTTCGGGCCCCGTGGTCAGATGTTCGAACAGCAATTCCGAATTGACTACGAAGGTGATATCCGGAGATGAAAGAGTTTCTTCGCACCTCAGCCGGTCGTCGCCGAAGGGATAGAACATGCGTTCGTCTTCTTGCAGCAGGTAAACGATATTTTTCGGATTTACCGCGCCCAGGGCCGAACGCGTGCCCCACCACGACGTAGTCAGGAAGAAATCGTTATCTGAGACGGAAACCTCGCGCTCGTCGGTCGCACGCACCTGCATGAATTCGAGAGCGTCGTTCCACTCGATCCCGTTTACGGAGAGAACACGTCTGAAGCTAGCCGGATCGGCGGATTCTATCCGAGTAATGAGCCGCAGACTAGCGCCCATTCGCTCCGCAAGCAGCGCAGCCAGAATTAACGCTGTTCCCACGCCGCCATATAATGACTTGCTTCCGATGCCGTCGGTAGTCATCGTCACTCGCGGTTTCGTTTTCGGAATCCGAAAAGTCCGCAACGGCAAGAGTGCCTTATAGCGAGTCTGGAGAGCCTGATGCAAGTTTATTTCGTCTCCGAGTTCATCCAGTGCGGTGCTCCAGTGCTGCTCTTTCTCCTGTATTTGCACGCGGCGAATCTCTCGTTTTTCTACAATGCCGTGCTGGAGATAATGAACCAGCGGATTATGTCCAGCGGCAGCAACATCGGGATATTCGTCGAGATACCAATTGCCGTCGAAATTCGGTCCGGGATTCCGGCCTTCCGCGGCTCCCACACGGAGGTAGTGATCGATAGGATCCAAATTGGCCGCGGCAATATCGCGATATTGAGCGTAGTACCATTTGCTATCAAATAAAGGCGACTCCGCAAGCAGTTCCCCTTCGCTCTGCGACCCCACCTCCGTTGTGCTTTGCGGCTGGGCGGGCAGGGCCGTTGTAACCCGCACGATTTGTCCCGTCGCCCGCCTTTCCCGCAACTTTGTTCCGAGTCGAAAGGTAAGGCTCCACCAGGCAATT
>DAISJE010000084.1:0-11892 GCA_036821665.1 Bryobacteraceae bacterium
ACAAATGCGGAACTGGAGCAATTTGCCTATGCTGCAGCTCACGATCTCCAGGAGCAGCTGCGAAATGTTGCGCTCGGTACGCAACTTCTTGCATCACGTTACCGCTGCCACATCGATTCGAAGACTGACCCCTTTATCGATTTAACCGTGGCAGGTGCGCAACGAATGGAGGGAATGATTAGAGATCTGCTCACCTACTGCCGCGCTCTGGACGGCTCCGCACTTCCGATAAAACCGGGCAATTCCGCCGCCGTTCTCGAAAATGCATTGAAGAATCTCAAGCTGATCAGAGAAGAGATGGGAGCCGCGATCACGTGGGGTGATCTGCCTCCGGTGTCGATGCATGAAACACACCTTTTGCAGGTATTCCAGAATCTCATCGGTAACGCTTTGAAATATAGCGGAGGGAAACCGCCTCGTGTTGAAATTGCCGCCACATGCCAAGGAGATGAGTGTGTATTTTCCGTGCGCGATCACGGTATCGGAATCGCGCCGCAATATCACGAACGAATTTTCGGTGTCTTTAAGCGCCTCAGCAGCGGCACCGCTTCCGGTAGCGGAATCGGCTTAGCCATTTGTAAACGAGTGATCGAACATTATGGCGGCCGGATCTGGGTAAGTTCCGAATTAAATAAAGGCGCCACATTTTTCTTTACGGCGCCATCGGAGCGAGTAACACGCCATGAGCTGCACTGCGCCTAGTGACACGATCCGCGTCCTGATCGTGGAAGACAATCCGGTAGATCTTTTTATCATCCAAGAGGCTTTACGCGGCGGTGAGATCGACCATGAGCAGATAGCCCTCGATGATGGCGAGCCTGCATTACGACTGCTCCGGCAGGAATCTCCCTATGAAAATGAGGCTCCTCCAAATCTCGTCATTCTGGATCTGAATCTGAGACGCGTCGATGGACGCGAAGTTCTCTCCTACATCCGGTCCACGAAAGCTCTGCGCGACACCGCCGTAGCCGTCGTCAGTTCCTCGCCGGCAGAAGCGATACATGCTGAACACCTGGGAGCCGATTGCTATATCCGGAAGCCTTCGAATCTGGATGCCTTTCTGGCAATTGGGAAAACCATCTGGCAGTGTTATTTGGACAAGACCGACCGCAAATAGGCCCGGACGACTTGTTTGGGCGCGCTGCCGCAGCACTGTTGCTTGATAAACTAAAGGGAACTATTTTCAATGAGACATATTTTTACGTCTGAATCCGTGACCGAAGGTCATCCCGACAAAATTGCGGACCAGGTCTCGGACGCCGTTCTTGATGCAGTGCTCACGGACGACCCTACCGGCCGTGTTGCGTGCGAAACGCTGGTTACTACGGGAATCTGCGTTGTTGCCGGCGAAATCACCACGAAGACCTACGTGGACGTTCCGAGATTAGTTCGCGGCGTCATTGATCACATTGGCTATAACGACGCATCTTTCGGTTTTGATTGCAAGACCTGCGCGGTGGTGAACATGATTCAATCGCAATCGCCGGACATTGCCATGGGTGTCGATACCGGTGGCGCGGGCGACCAAGGATTGATGTTCGGCTATGCTTGCGATGAAACGCCGGAGCTGATGCCGCTGCCCATCATGTTGGCGCATAAACTGGTGCGCCAACTGAGCGAAGTCCGCCGGTCCGGCAAGGTTCCGTATCTGCGGCCGGACGGTAAGAGCCAAGTCAGTGTCGAGTACGAGAATGGCCGGCCTAAGCGTATCGATGCCGTTGTCGTTTCGACCCAGCATCATGACGATGTCACGACGAAAGATCTCCAAGCGGACATCAAGAAATACGTAATCAATCCGGTCATCCCCTCCGCAATGATCGATTCGCAAACCAACTTCCATATCAACCCGACCGGCCGTTTTGTAATTGGGGGGCCGCACGGTGATACGGGGGTTACCGGCCGCAAGATCATTGTGGACACCTACGGCGGGATGGGACGCCACGGCGGCGGCGCTTTTTCGGGCAAGGATCCGACGAAGGTTGACCGTTCGGCCTGCTATATGGCCCGCTATGTTGCAAAGAATTTAGTTGCTTCGGGCCTCGCGTCACGCACTGAAGTGCAGCTCGCGTATGCTATCGGCGTGGCTGAGCCGGTTTCCATTAATGTGAATACGTTCGGCACCGGCAAAATTGACGATGAGCGCATCGCCGAACTGATTCGGGAAAATTTTTCACTGACGCCTGCGGGCATGATAAAAGTGCTGAATCTGCGGCGTCCTATTTACCGGGACACGGCTGCGTTCGGTCACTTCGGCCGCACGGAAGAAAGCTTCACGTGGGAAAAGACCGATAAAGCCGAGCAGCTTCGCGAAGCAGCGCAGCTAGCTACAGCAGCCGTCTAGCTAACCACTGCGCCGAAGTTAAAATTGGAACAAGTGTCTACAGCAGTCGATTGCAAACGCTCGCTTGAAATCGAGATTCCCTTGGAGGAAGTCGAGAAAGCCAGAGCGCGCGTAACCAGTTCAATCAAGCAACGCGCCCGATTACCCGGGTTTCGCCCGGGCAAAGCGCCCGATAGCATGATCCGGTCACGCTTCGAAGGAGAGATTCGCCACGAGGTCATTGAGGCTTTGGTTCCCCAGGCTTTTCGCGATCGGGTGGCGAAAGAGGAATTGAAAGTTGTCGGCACGCCCGATATCTCCGATCTCCACTTCGAGCCTGGTGAGCCCATTCGGTTTAAAGCCGATTTCGAAGTCGCGCCCGAATTCGAGATTTCCGAGTATCGCGGCCTCCCTGTGAAATACGAGGAGCCGACCGTCACCGATGAAGAGATAGACAAGCGGGTAGAGGCCCTTCGCGAAAGCAAAGCCGATTATGTCAATCTCGACCCGCGGACAATCGAAAGCGGCGACTATGTGCTGGTGCACCTTAAGTCGCTGGAAGGACTCGCAGAGCCCATTGAACAGGACGTTCAGATTCAGGTGGGCGGCGAAGATACTCTGCCGGAATTTAATGAGACGCTTATCGGGTCAAATCCTGACGAGGCCAAAGAAGTCTCTGTTACCTATCCTGACGATTATGGACAGGGGCGTTTAGCTGGAAGGACAGTTCGCTTTCAACTCACGCCAAAGTTCATTCGGAAAAAAGAATTGCCGCCGGTTGACGATGAGTTTGCTCGGGATTTGGGCGATTATCAAAGTCTGACTGAATTACGAGAGTCAGTACACAAATCTCTGTTCCACGAGAAGCAATATGCGGCGCAGCAGGCGGGCAAAGAGGAATTAATCGACAAGCTGGTGGAGGCGAACGATTTTGCCGTTCCGGAAGCCTATGTGGACCGGCAGATCGAAAACCAGATACGTATGCAGCTCACGGATTTGGCAGGTCATGGCGTCGACCCCAGCTCGATTAAGCTCGATTGGACAAAAATTAAGGAGACGCAGCGAGAAAAAGCCATTCGCAACGTGCGTGCGTCGCTCGTTCTGGAAAAAATCGCGGAAAAGGAAGGCATCAATGCCACCAGGGACGAGGTTGATCGGGAGGTCCAGCGCATCGCCCGTCAGGAGCGGGAGGCTGTTCCGGTGACTCGCGCGCGTCTGGAGAAGGAAGGCACACTTGGCCGTATCGCGGGTCACATTCAGACCGAGAAGACACTCCAGTTTCTATTCGAGCAGGGACAGAAGCATGCCTGATCTGTCATGGGAACCTAGTACAGCCTAAGCCGTACTTTCCTCCTACGTGCTTCACATAAAAGAGACATACTGTTGATATACTGGTGTTGAAATTTCTTCCGATCAGGGCAAGGGATCTCATGATCTCCCTTTTTTTATAGGAGAACCAGCTTGAAGCGCGCCGGATCTGACGATTCCCTCCGCTGTTCGTTCTGTCACAAAAGCCAAGATGTAGTCGGAAAGCTCATCTCTTCTCCCAGCGACTATCCCCGTGCGTACATTTGCGATGAATGTATTGCGGTATGCAATTCGATCATCGAGGACGACCGGCACGAACAAAGCTATGGTACGCCTGGTAAACTTCCCCGACCGCTCGAATTGAAAGAGTATCTGGATCAATATGTAATCGGGCAGGAAGCCACCAAAAAGAAGCTGGCTGTCGCTGTTTACAACCATTACAAGCGTATTCAGATGACAAAGCAGCGCGGCGGCGAAGTAGAGCTCTCTAAATCGAATATCTTGCTTATCGGCCCCACCGGGACAGGCAAAACGCTTTTGGCCCAAACACTTGCTCGCATTTTGGATGTGCCGTTCGCGATCGTGGATGCCACGACCCTTACGGAAGCGGGCTACGTGGGCGAAGATGTAGAGAATATCATTCTTCGGTTATTGCAAAATGCCGACTGGGATGTCCAAAGGGCTCAGACTGGCATCATTTATATTGATGAGATCGACAAAATCGGCCGTAAGGACGAAAATCCGTCTATTACGCGCGATGTCTCCGGCGAAGGCGTTCAGCAGGCTTTATTGAAAATTCTGGAAGGCACGATTGCCAATGTACCTCCGCAGGGCGGCCGAAAGCATCCGCACCAGGAATTTACACCGGTAGACACGACGAATATCCTGTTTATCTGCGGAGGGGCCTTTGTCGGGCTAGAAAAGGTTATTGCCCGCCGAGTTGGCACAAAATCGATTGGCTTTGTGGCTCCTGAGGAGAAAGAGACGTCTCCCCGGCGCGGGCCCAACTCGGTCCGTCGCGATACGGACCTCTTGGCACAGTGTCAGCCGGTGGATCTGATTAAATACGGGTTCATCCCTGAGTTCATCGGTAGGATGCCCGTCACTGCAGTACTCGAAGATCTCTCGAAGGAAGCTCTGGTCCAGATTCTAACCAAACCCAAAAACGCAATTATCCGGCAGTACCAGAAGCTATTTGAGTTCGAGAATGTTAAGCTCAAGTTTAGCGAAGACGCCCTGGATGCTGTTGCGCAGCTTGCGATGGAACGCAAAGTGGGGGCTCGCGGTCTACGCATGATCCTCGAAGATCTGATGCTTGACCTGATGTACTATCTGCCTACATTTAAGAAGGTTCGCGAGTTCATCGTAACCAAGGAGATGGTACTGACGCAGAAGATCAACATGGCTGTACTCGAAAAGGCGGGCTAGCCGGCCTGGCTGAAGACTACTTCTCTGTTGAGCGCGGCCGTTTTCGGCGATAAAGCTGCTAGGTTCTTTTCTGATCCCTTGCTCGGGAACGAGCTACCACCCAGAAAGTCACGATGATTACGACAAAAGATAAAACGGATACAAAACGACTGCCCATGATGCCCATCCGGGACGTTGTCATTTTCCCGTATATGATGACCCCGTTCGTGGTCGGTCGCGAATCGAGTGTCCGCGCACTGGAAGAAGCGCTGTTAGGCGACAAAAAGATCTTTTTAGCAACCCAACATGACGCCTCCGTGGACGAGCCGAGGCCGGATGAAATCTATTCGGTAGGCACAATCGCCAATATTGTCCAGAGCCTGAAGCAGCCGGATGGAAATATCAAGGTCCTGGTAGAAGGAGTGGAGCGCGGAAAGATCGTTTCGGTCAGTGAAGAAGAAGGGTATTTCCGCGCTGCCGTAAAAGTCACAAATTACAAGCTGGAAGCGGGCGCTCAGATTGAAGGCCTTACCAGCCGGGTAACGAGCCTGTTTGAGCAATATGTCAAGCTCAGCCAGAACCTTAATTACGAAACGATGATCGCCGCCATACGCGTGGACGATCCGGGCAAACTGGCCGATACTGTGGGCGCAAATTTACAGCTCACGATCGAAGAAAAGCAGGAACTACTCGAAATTTTCGATCCGATCGATCGCCTGACCCGCGTCGCAGACCTTCTGGATATTGAGATTGAGAAACTCAACGTGGATCGCACCATTCAGGGCCGTGTTAAACGGCAGATGGAGCGCGCCCAGAAGGAATACTACCTTAACGAAAAGATTAAGGCTATCCAGAAAGAACTTGGACGCGGTGAAAAGAGCGAGTTCGACGAGCTGAAAAAGAAAGTTGACGCCGCGGGCATGACCAAGGATGCCCATGAGAAGGCGATTGCCGAACTCAAGCGGTTGGAGGGCATGCCGCCGATGTCGGCGGAGTCAACCGTTTCGCGCAACTATCTCGATTGGCTGCTCGCTGTACCGTGGAAGAAACGGACGAAGGAGATTCGCGACCTTCGTCACGCTCGTCAGGTCCTTGAAGGCGATCACTACGGCCTAGAAAAGATCAAAGAACGTATCCTTGAATTTTTGGCTGTTCGCCGTTTAGTGCAAAATCCTAAAGGATCCATACTGTGCTTTGTCGGACCTCCTGGTGTTGGGAAGACATCCCTTGGAATGTCCATCGCTAAGGCGACCGGTCGTAAGTTTGTGCGCCTTTCGCTTGGCGGGGTGCGTGACGAAGCCGAGATTCGCGGTCATCGCCGCACATATATCGGCGCGCTTCCCGGGCAAGTGATCCAGATGATGAAGAAGGCGGGAACGAAGAATCCTGTCGTCATGCTGGATGAAGTAGATAAGATGTCGATGGATTTCCGCGGCGACCCGTCTGCCGCCTTGCTTGAGGTTCTCGATCCCGAACAAAATTACATGTTCATGGATCATTACCTGGATGTTGAATATGACCTCAGCCAGGTATTTTTCATCGCTACCGCGAACGTGCTCCACACCATTCCACCTGCACTCCAAGACCGCATGGAGGTGATTCGGCTTTCCGGCTACACAGAGTTAGAGAAGCTCGAGATCGCGAAGCGCTTCCTGGTACGCAAGCAGCGCAAGGATAACGGTGTCAACGAAGATCAGCTCGAATTTACCGATGCTGGGTTACAGGGCCTCATTCAGTCCTATACGCGTGAAGCCGGAGTGCGCAATTTGGAGCGCGAGATCGGAAATCTATGCCGTAAAGTCGCTCGCAAAGTTGTTGAGGCGCAATCGGCCACGGAAGAAACCATTGCCTACAACTCCAGCGGACTTGAAGTAATCGAAGAAGAGCCGAGTGTGGAAGAGCCCGCGGAACCTGCAAAGAAGGGGAAGCGGAAAGCCAAAAAAGAAGAGCCCGTACTAGTCTCGATTGACAAAGTTACGATCAATCCGCCGGTACTCGCCGAAATGCTCGGACCTGCAAAGTTCCGCGATCTCGATCTCGACAAACAAAACGAGATCGGCGCCACGACAGGCCTTGCTTGGACCGAGGTGGGCGGCTCGATTCTGACCACGGAAGCTACCGTAATGGAGGGCCGGGGTAAGTTAACCACAACGGGAAAGCTAGGCGATGTTATGCAGGAATCCGCGCAGGCAGCGATGAGTTATGTCCGCTCCCGGGCGCAATATCTAGGCTTGCCGAAAGATTTCTACCGGCATCTCGATATTCACGTGCATGTGCCGGAGGGCGCCATCCCCAAAGATGGACCGTCGGCGGGCATTACCATAGCTACCAGCATCTGCAGCGCGCTCACGGCGATTCCGGTTCGCTGCGATTTGGCTATGACTGGAGAAATTACGGTACGCGGCCGGGTGCTGCCTATCGGAGGGTTAAAAGAAAAGCTCCTGGCTGCGCACCGGCAGGGAATTTTTGAAGTGGTGCTACCCCGGGATAATGAGAAGGACCTGGTGGATATTCCCGAGAATGTTCGCAAAGAAATGAAACTTCACTTCGTCATGATGATGGACGACGTGCTGAAAATAGCGCTGGAGCGCGAAATTGTGGCGCTGCCGCTAGCTCCCGCCACCGCGGCGGACCTGGCGAGCAGGCCGAATGAAGATAATTTAACCCACTGAAGCCTCCTTCGGTGGTTAGGATTCGCTTCTTAGAAGCTATACATCGTGGTGGGAATTGAAGCAGCCGCAAGCCTGATTGTCAGCGCAGCGAGCCCTCAACAGTTTCCGCCTGAGAATCGTCCGGTCAGCGCCTTTGAAATCGCCTTTCTGGGACGAAGCAATGTTGGAAAATCGAGTTTATTGAATACGCTTTTGCGGCGGCCTGGGCTGGCGTTTACCAGCGCACGTCCCGGCTGTACGCAGCTCATCAACTTTTTTAGGGTAGAGGAAGACCTCAATTTTGTTGACCTTCCAGGGTACGGTTACGCGAGGGTTTCACTAGAAGAACGTAGCCGCTGGAAGGAGTTAATCGAACACTACTTAAAGGAACGACAAAGTCTCGCGATATCGTTCCTGCTCCTCGACGCCAGGCGTGGATGGATGGACATGGACCTGGAACTGAAAGCTTGGCTGGAGTTCCATAACCGTCGTTATCAGGTGATCGTCACCAAGACCGACAAACTGAAAAGCAATAACCAATTGAAAGCTGCACTGACTGCAATCCAGAAGATAATTCCCGATCGGCAGGCAGTGCCGTTCTCGGCCGTCGACGGCCGGGGAGTGAGGGAAATTTGGCAAATCATCTCGAAGATCAAGAACAAGCAGTAGCCCGCGCGGCTGCCCCCGAAGGCAAGCCCACCGAGAAGCCACAAGAGACAGAAGGCGAAGGCAAAGTTACGGGCGATACTATACAGGCGAAGCCCGCCGAAGGAGAGCCGAAAGCCGCGGACGCCCGTGCGGAACGCCCGGCAAACCACCGCTCAAGAGCGCAAGCCGAGCCGAAGGGAAACGGCCGGCCGGCCGGTGATGCCGCCCGCAAAGCTGCTCCAGAGGTACGAACCAGCAGCGAACCGCGGACGCCAGCGCCGGAGGTCCGTGGAGCTGAAAACAGCTCTACTCCCATGCTGCAGAACGCCGCGCCGGCAGGCGCTCACCAACAGCAGCCTGCTCAGCAACAGCAGCCTGCTCAGCAACAGCAGCCTGCTCAGCAACAGCCGGGCCCGCAAGGAGCTCAAGGATTCCATGGACGCCGTGGGCGGCACTCTATAGGCAATACGGGCGCTCAAGGTCAGCGCAATGGCACCACTACGCTTGACCTGGTCGAACTAAAAGACATGAGCATCCAGGCCCTGAATCAGATCGCGAAAGATCTGGGCGTACCGGGCGCCGCCGGTTTGCGCAAGCAAGAGCTTATTTTCAAAATTCTGCAAACCCAAGCCGAAAAAAGTGGGCTTATCTTCTCCGAAGGCGTGCTCGAATGCCTACCGGACGGCTTCGGCTTCCTGCGGGCGCCGGAGTACAACTACCTGCCGGGACCGGACGACGTGTATGTTTCGCCGTCGCAGATTCGACGCTTTGACCTGCGGACCGGTGATACGGTCTCCGGCCAGATCCGCCCGCCCAAAGAGGGCGAGCGCTATTTCGCGCTGATCAAGGTGGATGCGATCAACTTCGAACCGCCGGAGGAAGCGCGCAATAAGATTTTCTTCGACAACCTGACGCCGCTCTATCCGGATGAGCGCTTGAAGCTCGAAACCTCGCGCGATAATTTCTCGGGTCGCGTGATGGATTTGCTCACGCCTCTTGGAAAGGGCCAGCGCGGTCTCATCGTCGCGCCGCCGCGTACCGGAAAAACCATGATGCTGCAGAGCATCGCTAATTCAGTCACCACGAATCATCCGGAAATCAACCTCA
Source organism: Bryobacteraceae bacterium (assembly GCA_036821665.1). Lineage (GTDB taxonomy): Bacteria > Acidobacteriota > Terriglobia > Bryobacterales > Bryobacteraceae > Bog-105. The sequence goes on from DAISJE010000084.1 coordinate 9,442, forward strand.
TCGTTCTGCTGATTGACGAGCGGCCCGAGGAAGTGACGGACATGCAGCGTTCCGTCCGGGGCGAAGTAATTAGCTCCACCTTCGATGAACCCGCTTCCCGCCACGTGCAGGTCGCGGAAATGGTGATTGAGAAAGCAAAGCGGCTGGTTGAGCACAAACGCGATGTCGTCATTTTGCTCGACTCCATCACGCGCCTTGCGCGCGCATACAATACCGTCGTGCCGCCCTCAGGCAAAGTCCTCTCGGGAGGCGTTGATTCCAACGCTCTCCAACGGCCGAAGCGCTTCTTCGGTGCTGCCCGCAATATTGAAGAAGGCGGGTCGCTCACGATCGTCGCTACCGCGCTCATCGACACCGGAAGCCGCATGGACGACGTTATCTTCGAAGAATTCAAAGGCACCGGCAACATGGAGATTCACCTCGACCGTAAGCTGGTCGATAAGCGCGTATTTCCGGCTATCGACATCAACAAGAGCGGTACTCGTAAGGAAGAACTACTGCTGCCGAAGGAAGAACTGAATCGCGTGTGGGTGCTGCGCAAGGTGCTCAATCCGCTATCGCCGGTCGAATCGATGGAGCTTCTGATCGACAAGCTCGGCAAGACCCGTAGCAACGCCGAATTCCTTGCTGCCATGAACGGCTGATTTCGTACCTGCTACAAAATAACGTCTGAATGGGCCGCATCCGCATCCTTTCCGATACAGTTGCGAACAAAATCGCCGCCGGAGAGGTGGTGGAGCGGCCTGCTTCCGTTGTAAAAGAGCTTCTGGAAAATTCGCTCGATGCAGGCGCTACCGAGGTCCGCGTCGACACAGAAAACGCCGGTCGCCGTCTGATCCGCATTAATGACGACGGGCTGGGTATGCTGCGCGATGACGCTCTGCTCGCCTTTGAGCGACACGCGACCAGCAAACTGAGTGATGTAAAAGATCTGCTGGCAATCGCGACCCTCGGCTTTCGCGGCGAAGCTCTGCCTTCGATTGCTTCAGTAAGCCGTCTCGTACTCGAGACACGCACCGCAGAGGAACAGACCGGGACCGCCGTCGAAATCGCAGGCGGCAAACTGCTTCGCTGCGACGAGATTGCCCGCCGGACCGGCACAACGATAACTGTTCGCGATCTGTTCTTCAACGTGCCCGCCAGAAAAAAATTTCTGCGGTCCGACCAGACCGAGCTCGCGCACATCGGCTCTCTTGTGACCCACTACAGTTTGGGTCATTCGAACAAACGCTTCGAGCTGTATCATGAAGGGCGCGAACTGCTTAACGTTACGCCGGTTTCAAGCGTAAGGGACCGCGCCTTTCAGGTCTTTGGGTCGGAAATTGTGAACGACTTGATTGACGTCGGGCCCAAGATCTTCGAAATCAGGCTTCCCCCGCCTTATGTACCGCCCCACATTCGAAGCGCGCCGACTGAACCCTCGGAGTCTGACGTTGCGACGTTTGCTCTCGAAGGACTCGTTTCCGGGCCGCACGTCCAGAAGTTGAATCGGAACTCTGTCTTCCTGTTTGTTAACGGCCGCATGATCCGCGACAAGGTACTGCTGCATGCGATCACCGCCGCTTATCACAATCTGATGCCTGCCGGCTGCTATCCATTCGCGCTTTTGTTTCTGAACTGCGATGCGGGTGAGGTAGACGTCAATGTCCATCCTTCAAAAACGGAAGTGCGCTTCCGGCACGGCACAATGGTGCATGATTTCGTGCGGGATGCGCTCCGCGAAGCTCTGATGGCCAGCCGCCCGGTTTCGAACTTGCCTCTGGCAGCATCTCCCGCGACGTCGCCAATTGCTCCAGCGATTCAAACAGGGGCGACTCTACCGTTTTCTGAATTTACGAGTGTTATGGACCGCAGTGTCGCCGAGGAGGAACCGACGGGGGAGGTGCTTTCGGAAGCTGCCGCACTCCCCTCAATTGCAATCCCTCCAATTGCGCCGAAGCGCGATTTTGTTGCACAACCGGTCGAACAGCCGCCGGTTCATTTGCGCCGCATCCCGGATACGCATGGCGCTTTAGATCAATTGCCGGGCGATTGGGACCGCGTTGATACGCTTGCCGCTTTGCCCGACCTACGTCCCCTCGGGCAGCTTCATGACAGCTTCATCGTTGCAGCCGGACGCGACGGACTCTGGATTATCGATCAGCACGTCGCGCACGAACGTATCTTGTTCGAACAGGTATTGCGTGCGCGTGCTACGGGAACCTTGGAGGTTCAGCAGCTCTTAATGCCGTTGGTTTTGCAGCTCACGCCGCAGCAACAATTCGAGTATGCGCGAATTGGCGATGAGCTGACAGCAAGCGGTTTTGAAACCGAGCCATTTGGCCAGCGCACAATAGCCATTAAGGCTGCACCCGCCAGCGTCGCTGTAAGCGACATCGAAAAGATCGTGTTCGAAATTTTGGAGATTGCTGAAAGTGAACTACGTTCGGCATCCCTTGACGAAATCCGGCG